>NZ_CP159837.1:6915556-7215835 GCF_040564635.1 Planktothricoides raciborskii GIHE-MW2 | reverse complement strand
CTATTACCTCGCTATGTTTCTTGAGTGATAAACCGTTCTGATTTTAGCTTATAGCCACTAGAAGTCTTGCCCACCTGTAAGGGCGAACGGTCTTGCCCACCTGTAGGGGCGAACGGTCTTGCCCACCTGTAGGGGCGAACGGTATTGCCCACCTGTAGGGGCGAACGGTCTTGCCCACCTGTAAGGGCGAACGGTCTTGCCCACCTGTAAGGGCGAACGGTATTGCCCACCTGTAGGGGCGAACGGTCTTGCCCACCTGTAAGGGCGAACGGTCTTGCCCACCTGTAGGGGCGAACGGTCTTGCCCACCTGTAAGGGCGAACGGTATTGCCCACCTGTAGGGGCGAACGGTATTGCCCACCTGTAGGGGCGAACGGTATTGCCCACCTGTAAGGGCGAACGGTATTGCCCACCTGTAGGGGCGAACCGCCGTTCGCCCCTACTCTTTTCTTTTCTCTCTGATTCACGTTGCGGATGCCATATCGCTGGCTTCTCCCACTTGGGTTAACTCTTGCATCCCAAAAATCGCCGCATCGTGAAAATAATATTTGAACTCCAGCAAATTGTAAAACGGGTCTTGCAAAAAGAAAGTCCGATGTTCCAAGGGTTCGCCAGGAAACCGATGTTTTGGCTGCTGATAAAACGTAAGTTGTTGCTGTTTCGCCCGGTTCAGCAATGCTTCCCAGTCCTGTTCCTGGCTAAAAACTAGGCCAAAATGTCGCGGATAAATGCCCTTTTGGGGCGTGAGTGGTTCTTTAGTCACATGAGCCACGAGTTGATGGCCGTATAAGTTCAGAATCATGGAGTTGGGGGTCTGACGACCCACGGCACAACCCAAACCATCGACGTAAAATTCTGCGGTTTTGGCTAAATCAGCGACGGGAAAGGCAAAATGGAAGATAACTTGATTCATCGAATGTAAAAATGTCAGAGTTTCTCTCTTATTATCCGGTTTTGCTTAATCCTTGGGTGGTGGCGATTCTACTAAATACGGTTTTAATTGGCGGCGCTTCACCTTTTTTGAAAAAATTACTCACCCCAGGGGGAATTTTCCATGCTTGGATTTTGGGGGTGTTGATTTGGGGCAGTTTAAATTGGCCCGGATATCTGGTGGTGGTGTTTTATTTTCTGGTTGGTTCTGGTGTGACCCGCATTGGTATCGCGGAAAAAGAAGCGGCAGGCATTGCGGAAAAACGCCAGGGGGCTAGAGGCCCAGAAAATGTTTGGGGTTCGGCGTTGACGGCGACGGTTTGTGCTTTGGGAGTGGCGATGCCCTTTAGCGGATCCGGAAAGGGAATCGCCGCCTTATTAATGCTGGCTTATGTGGCCAGTTTTAGCACTAAACTGGCGGATACTTGTGCCAGCGAAGTGGGCAAAGTTTACGGCCAACGGACATTTTTAATTACCACCTTCCAGCCTGTTCCCAAAGGTACTGAAGGCGCCGTTAGTTTAGAGGGCACTCTCGCCGGAATTCTCGCTTCAGGAGCGATCGCTTTGGTTGGTTGGGCTGTGGGTTTAATTAGTCTGCCCGGCATATTCCTTTGTATGATTGCGGCTTTTATTGCTACCAATTTAGAAAGTGTGATTGGGGCAACTTTGCAATCCCGTTACACCTGGTTAACCAATGAAATCGTTAATATCATTAACACCACTATTGGCGCGATCGCCGTGATTCTATTGGCCTTAGTTTTACCTATTTGATACCAAATTTATCCCGTGAGCGATGGCATTCAATCTCTGCAATACAATGCAATACGGCGATCGCACTACAGGTGAGAAGCGCGTTACACAGAACGTAGTACACAGAATATTTATATTCGGCTTGGGGTGGTGCGTTCCCAAATAAGATGCCATGAGATGCCATGCCCAATTCACAAAAGTTTCAGGGAAGGCAGGGCGCAAGTGCGAAGAGGTAGCAACCCGCCCTCCCTGGCAGATAGGTAAAAAAAATGTAAAATTTTAATAACTTTAATAACAATTTTTTAATAATCTTGCCGCTCGCCAAAAACGAGGTTAAATTGATACTAATACCCGACGTATCTACCCCAGTACCATTAACCCGCGTCTAGGATTAATCGCTTTACTCACTTTATTAACCAGTTTAACCTTAACAATTCCCTCTCCACTCCTATTGGGGAAAAAATTTGAGATGGGTAATGGAGTATTCGCCCAAACAGTTACAGAACGAAAAGCCGAAGCAGACCGATTATTAGAGCAGGGAATACAACAATATACAACTAGCCAATACCAAGCCGCAATTCAGTCTTTAGAAACTGCATTAAACATTTTCCGTGAAATCGGCGATCGCAATGGAGAAGGAACTGCTCTCAATAATTTGGGTCTTGCTTACAATAGCTTAGGACAATATCAAAAAGCAATTGAGTTTTATCAACAGTCTTTAACTATTAAACGTGAAATCGGCGATCGCAATGGAGAAGGAGGTGCTCTCAATAATTTGGGTAATGCTTACGATAGCTTAGGACAATATCAAAAAGCAATTGAGTTTTTTCAACAGTCTTTAACTATTGCCCGTGAAATCGGCGATCGCAATGGAGAAGGAACTGCTCTCAATAATTTGGGTCTTGCTTACAATAGCTTAGGACAATATCAAAAAGCAATTGAGTTTTTTCAACAGTCTTTAACTATTGCCCGTGAAATCGGCGATCGCAATGGAGAAGGAAATGCTCTCAATAATTTGGGTAATGCTTACTATAACTTAGGACAATATCAAAAAGCAATTGAGTTTTTTCAACAGTCTTTAACTATTGCCCGTGAAATCGGCGATCGCAATGGAGAAGGAAATGCTCTCAATAATTTGGGTAATGCTTACTATAACTTAGGACAATATCAAAAAGCAATTGAGTTTTATCAACAGTCTTTAACTATTAAACGTGAAATCGGCGATCGCAATGGAGAAGGAGGTGCTCTCAATAATTTGGGTAATGCTTACGATAGCTTAGGACAATATCAAAAAGCAATTGAGTTTTATCAACAGTCTTTAACTATTAAACGTGAAATCGGCGATCGCAATGTAGAAGGAATTGCTCTCAATAATTTGGGTATTGCTTACAAGAGCTTAGGACAATATCAAAAAGCAATTGAGTTTTATCAACAGTCTTTAACTCTTGCCCGTGAAATCGGCGATCGCAATGGAGAAGGAGGTGCTCTCAATAATTTGGGTAATGCTTACGATAGCTTAGGACAATATCAAAAAGCAATAGAGTTTTATCAACAGTCTTTAACTATTAAACGTGAAATCGGCGATCGCAATGTAGAAGGAATTGCTCTCAATAATTTGGGTATTGCTTACAAGAGCTTAGGACAATATCAAAAAGCAATTGAGTTTTTTCAACAGTCTTTAACTATTGCCCGTGAAATCGGCGATCGCAATGGAGAAGGAGGTGCTCTCAATAATTTGGGTAATGCTTACGATAGCTTAGGACAATATCAAAAAGCAATTGAGTTTTATCAACAGTCTTTAACTATTAAACGTGAAATCGGCGATCGCAATGTAGAAGGAATTGCTCTCAATAATTTGGGTATTGCTTACAAGAGCTTAGGACAATATCAAAAAGCAATTGAGTTTTATCAACAGTCTTTAACTCTTGCCCGTGAAATCGGCGATCGCTATGGAGAAGGAGGTGATCTCAATAATTTGGGTCTTGCTTTGTTTAAATTGAAGAATTTTCCTGA
Source organism: Planktothricoides raciborskii GIHE-MW2 (assembly GCF_040564635.1). Taxonomy (NCBI): domain Bacteria; kingdom Bacillati; phylum Cyanobacteriota; class Cyanophyceae; order Oscillatoriales; family Oscillatoriaceae; genus Planktothricoides; species Planktothricoides raciborskii. Next base: position 7,212,143 of record NZ_CP159837.1, on the reverse strand, counting down.
AGCTGAAAAATATCTGTTTTCTAGTCTCGAAGTTAAGGAATCTCTGCGACAAGGAATTCAAGACGACCTCGATAAAGTATCTCTTTCCGACACTCAACGCAATTCCTATAATCTGCTTCAACAAGTTTTAATTGCTCAAAATAAAACTGAGCCAGCTTTAGAAGTTTCTGAACGAGGTCGGGGGAGAGCGTTAGTCGAGTTATTAACTCAACGATTCAACCCCAATTCAGAACCCTTTTCTCCGGTTGTTTCTTTAGCCCAACTCCAAGCCATTGCTCGACAACAAAATGCAACAATTGTTCAATATTATTGGATTTTTGATGAATTTTAACGTAAACAACAATACCGAGAATCAGAATTATATATTTGGGTAATTAAGCCCACAGGAGAATAGGTTGGGGGTCAAAAATGCGAGAACCATGTCCAGAATAGTGATAAAAGAATCCCTACCCACATCTCCCGGCTTGGCTTGTTTGATTAAGTATTCTTCAAAGGCGGTTAAAATGCCGTCGCGAGTGGCTTGTTGGTCTTCTAATATGTAGATGTCTTTGGGGTTAAAACCGAAGCGGTGGATGAGTAGTTCTTGCTGTAAATATATGTCGTTGACACAGCCATTTAAAGGTTGTTTGCTATAGCTGTTAATTCCTACCAGTAAGGCAAGTTTGCGGGAGGTACTCTGGGCTAAAACTTGGCGATGGCGTTGGGCTTGTCGGTGGAATAAAACCGGATCCAGTCCTAGGGTGGCTAGGGCGGCGCCTAGGAACTGTAGAAAGTGACGGCGGGTAGAATTACTCATGGCTTTAATTGGGATATTTTGATAAAGTTATATGGGCATCTATATGAGATATTTTGGTTAGGGATTATTTTATAGGACTTACGCAAATCTAGGATTTAATCACTATATATATTGCATGGTGGCCAATGCCCACCCTACATATATATTAGCTGCTATCGTCCTGTTTTATTCAAGATGATAATTCAATATGATAATTTAATATTATAAATTCTGGATAATTTATGGGGTGAAGCTGGTTTAAATTGTTTATTTGATGTGCAGATTATTATAAATGTTGTTAATGGCTTTCTCGTCGGGTATAATGATTATCATTATGCGCTACAAGTATTTTCTACCATTTACAAAAATTCATCCAACAGCCCCTAACATTCGTAAGGTGGGCTACTATGAAGAGAGGAAAGAGAGGAGAGAAAAGAGAGGGGAGAAAAGAGAGGGGAGAGGACTTTTTCCTCTTTCATCAGCATCCTCTATCCTATTTCCTCTATCCTCAATTCATCCAACAGCCCCTAACATTCGTAAGGTGGGCTACTATGAAGAGAGGAAAGAGAGGAGAGGAAAGAGAGGAGAGAAAAGAGAGGGGAGAAAAGAGAGGGGAGAGGACTTTTTCCTCTTTCATCAGCATCCTCTATCCTATTTCCTCTATCCTCTATCCTATGCATCCTCCGATGTGTGTGGATTTTTGCCTACCCTACAATCTAAATACTAAAATGTTTTATATTGATAATTGATGATTGATGATTGTAGCTTTTATAGGAAACCGCCCAACCCCCCTTTTTTTAGTTTTTTAAGGGGGGATTTCTAGGCTGGTGCAAGAAGTCTAATAGACTAATGATTTATCTGGGAATATTTCAGGAATATTTCTTCTCGCTGAGGGGGACTTTTCGGGGGCGGGTCAGGGAGAAACCAACGAGCAGTATGGAGAATCAGCCCCGATCGCGCGTTGCTCAAGCGAGAGAATCGCGTATCAAGGCTTTTTCCGGTCAAACACCCATTGAGTCATTATTTGGGTGGGCGCCGTCTTTGTAAAAATTCGGGAATATCTAATCCTCCGGTTTGGGTGGGTGGTTTGGGTTGTGGACTGGGTTCGACAGGATTGACAGTTCTTGGGGCTGAGGCTTCTCTTCTAAAAGAAGGTGGCGGTGGTGGCACCGTTCGCGATTTTTGGGGTAGGGGCTGCGGTTCATTAGAGAATCCAGTGGCAATCACAGTCATTCTAATTTCGCCCTGAAGTCGTTCGTCAATTACCGCGCCAAAAATAATATTCGCGTTCGGGTCTACCACCTCATAGATAATGTCTGCCGCTGCACTGACTTCATGGAGGGTCAGATCCCCACCGCCGGTAATGTTAAACACCACACCTTTAGCGCCTTCGATAGAAGCTTCCATTAAGGGAGAAGATATCGCCGCCATTGCTGCTTCTCTAGCTCTGGACTTGCCGGAACCGGTGCCAATTCCCATCAAAGCGGATCCGGCATCCGCCATGATCGCTCGCACGTCTGCAAAGTCCACGTTGACCATACCGGGAATGGTAATGATGTCTGATATGCCTTGCACCCCTTGCCGGAGGATATCATCCGCCACCCGGAAAGCTTCTTGCACGGGAGTTTGTTCAGAAATCACGTGCAGTAGGCGATCGTTGGGAATAATAATTAGAGTATCGACCCGACCTTGCAAAGCGGCAATCCCTTCTTCCGCTTGGCTGGTGCGCCGCCGTCCTTCAAAATTAAATGGCCGAGTCACTACCCCAACGGTCAAAGCGCCAACTTCTTTGGCTGCTTCAGCCACAATGGGGGCGGCACCAGTCCCCGTTCCGCCTCCCATTCCGGCAGTAATAAACACTAAGTCAGATCCATCTAAGGCAGCGGCGATTTCATCTCGGGATTCTTCGGCTGCCTTTTGACCAATGGCAGGATTGCCCCCAGCCCCCAGACCTCGGGTGAGTTTTTGCCCAATTTGTAGGCGTTTTGGGGCATTGGCTTGGGTTAAAGCTTGAGCATCAGTATTGATGCCCCAAAACTCTACCCCGGATACTTCGCTGGCGATCATGCGATTGACGGCATTACAACCACCGCCACCCACACCAATCACTTTAATTCTGGCTATACTACTTGGCACAATTTCGCGGCTCCTAGGTTCTTCTTTAGGGGGAGTTTTTTCGCGCCAAATTGGATCTAAATTTTGTCCCCCATACAATCCAACATTATTGAATGGATTGGAGTTTTCCGCATTAGCTGGCGGTAAACTCGTTGTTTCTTGAGCATGGGGACTTTCATGGACCGGCCCTAGTGAATTATTTAGTGTCATGGGGATAGGCAAGGGTAGATATGTAAGAAAGTAAACAGGATCGATAATTTGCTTTGCGCGCTCCCAAGCGCGACTTCGAGTCAACTATAGGCTAAGTTGGAGGGTAAAACCAACCATGCCGTCAGGATTCATAGAAAATTCGTTGGCGCCAGATAAATGACTAACTGCTAATTATAGTTAGTTTTAGGGAGTTTTCCGAATTGTGGGCTTTTGTGGGTTTTTGAGATCAATATAATCGATTTGGCTAGGATTTACCTGTGCGGGTAAATTACGCATTTTATCAAGGATATGCAGTTGTTCGACTAGCTGAGAAGTTTGTCCGCCACAATGTACGATTCCTAGTTCGGTTTTGAGGATTAAGTTGCTCGGATCGCGCCAATCAATTTCATAAATTTTCATTGGGCTGCGATTGATGGCTTGATACACTTGTAACCAATAGGGTTGATATCGCTTGGGGTCGCCAATTACGGTTAAGGTGGGTAGCTGAAGAAACTGATCGGGACTGATGTCACCGCCTTGGGAGATCCAAACCCCATTTTCATCGAGTAATCCGATTTGAGCATTCTGACTCAGGGGAGGAATGGGGTGATTTTTTTGCTGGGCTGAGGGTGGTTTTTGTACTGTAGATGATGGAACTTGGGCGATCGCCACTGGACGCTTTTCCTGCACTTCCACAATTAATTTTGGTGGAAATAACTTACGAGTGACATTAGCTTGGGCGATCGGCCCGCTGGACTCTAGTTTTTCCGCAATCTCTTGAGGGTTTAATTGTAGCAAAGATGTGGGATAAGTGATCGGCAGCAAAGATTTCACAGCTTGGGCTGAAAGAAATTGGTTGCCAGAAATGACAACTTCATTGGCTTGATAAATAAACCAATCGGGTCGAGTCGTGAACCAAACCAGTCCCCCGGTTAAACTGCCAATGATCAAGACTTGCCACGCGGTGTGAAAAAATTTGCGTCGCCGCTGCTGCCGCACTAACCGACGACGACGGGCTAATTGAGCCGGAGATACTGAAGAGATGTTCGCCATCAATTACCTCTGAAGAGACTAGAATTAAGAGCAGAATTAAGAGCATATATTAAGGAGTGAAGCGCCTGGGTGATTCTTTGATCCATCACTAGACGTAAGCCCAAAAGGTATCAGCTATCAGCTATCAGTATTCAGCTAAAGGCTAAAGGCTAACGGCTTATGGGGTGATCACCAGTGTCTATTTTAAACGGATTTAAACGGATTTAAACGGATTTAACCCGGTTCGCTACCCCTGTGATTCAGTTCCCAGTTTCACCAGTTCCCACGGGTCTGGCGACTTAGGGGAGGGGTCTAACCCCACAGGATTCATACCCATCAGGGGTGATCCATCGGACACATAAAAGACCAGAAAATGTCAAGATCCTAGTTGCTGGATACCAAAACCACCTAACCTAATTGGCGATCTGAACCAGACCAGTTATAAATGACAAAAGAATAGCCGTTCGGGAGGCGATCGGGGAATGACATTAAATTTTGCAGAATTTTATAAAGCCTGTAATCCCACGAAAACCATCGATATGGGGAATGAACAGGAGCGGAAATACTATATTGATTTTTCTAAAGTCCGAGGCAGTGATAGCACTAGAGAATTAGAAAGAACTATTACCCGCTTATCCGGTGGAGAACCGACCTGTCAGTTATTTTCAGGACATATTGGTTGCGGCAAGTCCACAGAGTTATTTCGCCTCAAAGAACAGTTGGTGCAAAAAGGATATCATGTGGTCTATTTCGAGTCTTCTGAAGACTTGGATATGGCCGACGTAGATATTAGTGATATTTTATTGGCGATCGCCCGCCAAGTTAGTGAAAGTTTACAAAAAATTTCCCTCCAGTTAGAACCAAAAGGCTTTAAAGCGCTGCTTAAAGGTGCGGCTCAAATTTTGCAAACCCCCATTGAACTCAGCGGGGAAGCGGGAATTGCCGGATTAGGGACAATCAGTGTCAGCACCGAAAATGCAGAAATTGGTTTTTCCTTGCCTGGGGGAATTGGCAAAATTACCGCCAAAGCCAAAGATTCTCCCGCAGAACGTTCTCGATTAAGACAATATCTAGAACCCCGGACAAATAATATCTTAGATGCGATTAACTCCGAGTTGCTCGATCCGGCCACAAAATTCCTGAAAGAACAGGGGAAACAAGGACTGGTGGTGATTGTGGATAACCTAGACCGGGTGGATAGTTCCCCCAAACCCACCGGCAGAACTCAACCGGAATATTTATTTGTGGATCGAGGCGATCAGTTACGCAAGCTGAATTGTCACATGGTGTACACCATTCCTTTGAGTTTAATTTTTTCCAATGACTTTGGTCGCTTAACCAGTCGATTTGGTTTGAAGCCGAAGGTTTTACCAATGGTGCCAGTGCAACATCGCAATGGTGAAGATTGTGATGAAGGCATGAATCTACTTCGACAGATGGTTTTAGCCAGAGCTTTTCCTGATATTGAGCCGGAAAAACGCTTAGAGTTAATTTCCGAGTTATTTGACGAACCAGAAACATTAGATCGGTTATGCCGAGTCAGCGGCGGTCATGTGCGGAATCTGCTGGGGTTACTCTATAGTTGTTTACAACAAGAGGATCCGCCGTTTGAACGCAACTTATTAGAAGATGTGATCAAAGAATATCGCGATGATCTGTTGGCCGCAATTTGCGATCAAGAATGGCAATTGATGTTTCAAGCTTTGGAAAATAAAACCGTTCGCGGCGATGATGATTATCAAATTTTGCTGCGGAGTATGTTTCTGTTTGAGTACCGCGATCGCGAAGGTCGTTGGTATTGGGTAAATCCCCCCTTAGCAGAATCGAGTCAATTTAAAGCTTGGTTAACATCGTCTTCTCAACCAGCCGCATCTTCTGAAACACTGGCTTGAATTTTGCCTGGCTTGACGCCTCAATATTAGACATCTCCAGTAATTGCCTGTTACTCCAGTCCGTTCGCTCTCGCGGCGCGGATGCGCCATCCTTTATATCTGATTTGTGGAGATGTCTATTTATTGGTTATCTATTGGTTATTTTTTCAATTTGGTTGCATATTGATTATATGCTATACGCTTGTAAACGCTGACGATTCTGACCGTCGATCGAGAAATTTCTTACAGTGGTTTTCTACTGAGTAAACCACACCCATCCGCCATCGTTTTAACGATGGCGGCTTCATAGCACAAGCCTGCCTCCACGAAGGCTGCCATCGCCGGTTTTAGCTGACTGAAATGTTGTAGGGGTCAACGGCCGTTGACCCCTACAACGGCCGTTGACCCCTACAACGGCCGTTGACCCCTACAACGGCCGTTGACCCCTACAACGGCCGTTGACCCCTACTGAAATTTTGCACCAGTTGCAACAACCGACGGGAAGACGATTCCCAGGCGGTTAATGCGGTTTATCTACCTGAAAAGCGCTGCAAGAATTCATCTCGCGGGAAAAAACGAAATTTGAACATTGAGTAACTTTGTTACTCATAAACAGTAACAAAATTTGTTACCCAAAATCTTTTGCCCATTCATAGAGCAATTGCTAAGACACTGCGAATGTTCGCCAGTCCGCAGACCAGTAGACTAATTGAGCATTAGTCTATGATGGTAGAGTAGTCAAGTACACAAGGGGTCACTTCGGAGGATCATTGATGGTCACATTCCGAAATTGCCTAGATTTTAGGGGCAGTTTCAAAAAAATTTCCAGCTTATTGAATTGGGAAGATAAACCTAATTCTGGTCAACCCATTTAACAAAAATATTTTTTACAAATATAAATAAATAAATAAATAATTTATTTATTTGTAAGTTATTTATTTGCTGCTTTTAGTAATTGCTGTTATGACATCCGATCGCTATTAAAAAAATCGGTTTAACTATAACAGGAAATTTAATCCCATGACGCTGAGAAGATGAATTACCCTGAGCTTATGACTGTTTCTACTCAAAACCAACGAGCTTTGCATACCTTGGCCAGAGCGATTTCCCTATCTCAAGGGGAATTTTCATTAATTTTAGTGCGCTGCAATTATACGAGTGTACAAGAGCGCATGGTACAGGATTTGCATCAGTTGTTACCTAACTCGAAAATTGATTCCGCAAGCTGGCTAGAAATTAAACTGGATTGTCAGGTAAAAACCCTTTATAGCACAATTATTCATCGGATCAATCAACTTCAGAACCCCCCCATTGGTCTGATGATTTTTGGGTTAGATTCGGTGGTGGCGATCGATCAATTATTTCAGTCAAGCAATCAAGTTCGGGATGAATTTCGCAAGAACTGCCCTTTTCCTTTAGTCTTATGGATGACAGAAAAGTTGTTGCAAAAATTGATTAGATGGGCGCCGGATTTCAAGAGTTGGGCGGCGGCTTCAATTAAGTTTGAAGCCAGCAGTGATGAGTTAATTCAGCTTTGGTTTGATCAAGATGCGGCGTTGTTGGCACGGGTGTTGGATGGACAAGCGCGTTTGGAAGAGTGGGCGATCGCCTCACCAAAAGTGATTCACGATTTACCTGTTTTGCCCCCAGCTTCTACGGTGCAAGGAACGCGGGAGCAACTCGAATCCGCGATCCACGATTTGCAACGTTTCCCTCAGATCGCCCCAGATCCACAATTGGCGGCGATCCAACATTTTGTCACCGGCCGATACGATCATGCCCTTTCCCGAGTTGACTCAGCGTTAGCCCATTACGAGCAAAGTTTTAGTTTTTGGCAAACTCGCAGCCAGAGGACGACCGCCATCGGCGAATCTGGGCAAGAAAGGCTGGGTGTTTTGCTGCTGTATATGGGTTTGTGTTATTGGCGGCGGGCTGAACTCGACCAAGCCAGCAGCTATATGACTCATTGGCAAAAAGCGCGACTTCGGCTGGAAGCATGTTTGCAAGTGTTTCAAGATGCTGGACGCCGAGATTTAGTGGCCAAGTTTGTGCCGCTTTTAGGGGAAGTGTTGCGACGGTTACAAGCCTGGGATGATTTGGCGGCGTTTGCCCAAAGGTGCCTAACTCGGCATCACCAAAGTGAGAATCCAGTGCAGTTAGCCCAAAATTATGGCTTTTTAGCGGAGGTGGCGACGCAAAAACAACAGTGGGAACAGGCGAAAAGCCTTGCCCAGCAAGCCCTGACTACGGTGGCTGGTTCTCCATTGCCGATGCGACAGCATCAGAGTTTATATTTGTTGCTGTTGGCTCGTGCTTTAAGTCACTTGGGTCAGTCTGTGGAAGCGATTAGTTATTTGAAGTTAGCCCTGAATGGAATCGCCCCAGAGGATGACCCTAGGCTTTATATTCAGATTTTAAAAGAGTTGCGATCGCTCTACTATAACCAAAGAGAATATCAGCAAGCTTTTATGCTGAAAAAACAACAACGGGATATTGAGCATCAATATCGGTTTCGCCCGTTCATTGGCGCTAGTCAGTTACCCGCAGAGTCGGTGGTTGTTTCCCCAGAATCAGAACTGGTAGCTTTGGGAAAGTCGCCACGCATCTCCGCATTAGGTCGCGAACAAGATATTCATAATTTGTTATCCCGAATGGCTCGACCAGACCAAAAGCTGATGGTGATTTATGGGGAGTCAGGGGTTGGCAAGTCTTCTCTGATTAATGCCGGGTTAGTCCCGGCTTTACATCAGCAACCAATGGGCGATCGCCTTACTTTACCCATCGTTTTAAGAACTTATACGGATTGGGCGAGAACTTTAGCCAATCGTTTGCATCTGAATTTACCTGTAACCCAGGCTCAAAACTCGGAAATCTCTTTAATTGCTGACTGGATTTTGGATAAGCTCCGCCAAAATGCCGATCGCAATTTAGTCACTATTTTAATCTTCGATCAATTTGAAGAATTTTTCTTTGTTCTGAAACAACCATCGGAACGTCAATACTTTTATGAGTTTCTGCAAGCTTGTTTAGATATTCCCTTCACTAAAGTAATTTTATCTTTGCGGCAAGATTGTTTACATTATTTATTAGACATAGATTTATTAGAAAATCTAGAAGTAATTAATAAAGATATTTTGAATAAAAATATTATATATTATTTAGATGATTTTACTATGGATGATGCTAAAAATGTCATCGATACGTTAACCAAGGAAAGTCAGTTTTATTTAGAACCAGCTTTAATTAATGCTTTGGTGAATGATTTGGCCAATGAAAAAGGCAGAGTTAGACCGATTTCTCTGCAATTACTCTGCAATCAACTCCAAGAAGATGAGCAAGATTACCAGAAAATTAACACCCTTTCTCAATATCAGCAATTGGGAGCCAATCCCCAGCAAATATTGATGGAACATTTTCTGCATCAATCGATTAAAGATTGTGGGGCAGAAAATCAGGCTGCCGCTTGGAAAGTCTTGTATCAGTTAACCCAAGATCGGGGAAATCGTCCTTTAAGAATGAAGTCGGAATTAGCCGTTTTTTTGGGTTCTCAAGCCAGTCAGTTAGATGTTGTCTTAGAAATTTTAGTGCAGTCTGGTTTAGTGGTTTTGCATCGAGAAGCCCCAGGCGATCGCTATCAATTGATTCACGATTACCTGGTGCAGTATATTCGGGATGCTTACGATAAAAATTTTGGGCTAAAAGTGGAATTAAAAAAGACGCAAAGTCAACTAGAAAAAAGTCATATGAAATTAAAAAATTTTTTCCAATTAACGGTTTTAATCTCAGTTTTTTTAGCCGTTTTATCAGGCTTGTATGCCAGACTTTGGCTGCAAGCGGAATCGCGGAAACAAAATTTACAAATTTCAGCGATTGCGGCATCCAGTGAAGCCCTATTTGTGTCCAAGCGAGATTTTGATGCCCTAATTGAAGGCTTAAGAGCTTGGAAAAAACTTCAGGAAATTTCTAGCCCAACTCCAGAGACGAAGCTGCGGGTGATAACGGCCTTGCAACAAGCTATTTATAATGTAAAAGAAAAAAATAGAATTGATGGGCATGGTGCCGAAGTATGGAGTGTAAATTTTAGCCCAGACGGTCAATTTATAGCTTCAGCAGGCAATGATAAAAATCTGAAAATTTGGCGACGCAATGGAAGTTTGTATAAAACTATTCCGACAGATCAGCATTCGGCATTAGGCCATGAAAATAATGTGACTTTTGTGAGTTTTTCGCCATCAGGAAAAGAAATCGCTTCGGCGTCTCGCGATTGCACTGTCAAATTGTGGAATATAGAAACCGGGAAGTTAATCTTGACCTTAAAAGGTCATACGGATAGTGTTTATAGTTTAAGTTTTAATTCCACAGGCGATCACATTGCCACGACGAGTAATGATGGCACAATTAAATTATGGCAAGTCAGTGATGGTAGGTTATTACAAACTTTCTCCGGTCATCAGGGTTCGGTGGACTGGGTCAGCTTTAGTCCCCGGAATAATTGGCTGGCTTCGGTGTCCGATGATAAAACTTTGAAAATTTGGAATTATGATGGGGAAATAGTTGCCAATTTAAGTCATAAATCAGCCCTGACCGTGGTTGGTTTTACCGCCGATGGTCAAACAATTATTTCTGGAGATATCACCGGAAAAATTCAGCGATGGGACTGGAATAATGACTATAAGGAATGGAATTCTCGTCCCACTCAAGAATGGCAAGCCCATGATGGGGGAATTTATAGTATCAGTTTTTCCAGTGTTTTCAATCAGTCCCCTTCCTCTGGAACATCGAGCCAGAAAGAGGAGAAAGTAATGGGGAATTCATCCAGGGTTCTACCGAGAATGACTGAGGATTCAGAGTCTTTTTCCCCAGGGAATACAGCAAAAATACAGGGGCAAATGTTGGCTACGGCGGGTCACGATAGTTTGGTCAAAGTTTGGCATTTAGATGGGCAATTATTCAAAGAATTTACTGGACATAGCGGTCGGGTGACTACGGTGAGTTTTTCTCCGGATGCTCAAGTGATTGCCACGGCAAGTTTTGATAAAACTGTGCGTCTTTGGAGTTTGGTTGGTGTGTTTCTTCATCCTTCTTGGGTGGCTCATGGCGATCGCGTCACGGCGGTTCGTTTCTCCCCTAATGGTCAATTGATTGCATCCGGTAGTCGAGACAATACGGTGAAAATTTGGCGGCAAGATGGCACGTTGTTGAGGACTTTAATCGGACATGGCGATCACATTACCAGTTTGGGCTTTTCCCCCGATGGCAATTTCCTGATTTCCGGCAGTTCGGATAATACCATTAATCTCTGGCGGGTTGATGATGGGCATTTGCTGAAAACATTTGTCGGACATAGCGATCGCGTCACCAGTGTGACTTTTTCTAAGGATGGACGGATGATTGTCTCTGGCAGCCGCGATCGCACGATCAAGATTTGGCGCACCGATGGCACCTTAGTCAGAACCCTGGTCGGGCACAGCGATCGGGTGAATAGTGTGGATGTTTCTCCCGACGGTGAGTTAATCGTCTCTGGCAGTGATGACCAAACCGTGAAAATTTGGAGCCAAGACGGTAAGCTGCTGAATACTTTAGCCGGAGATGATGGCCATCGCTCTTATGTCACCAGTGTGAGATTCTCTCCTAACGGTGAACTCATCGCCTCTGCCAGTTGGGACAACACCGTCAAACTCTGGCATCGCCATGGCTGCTTCAAAAAAACTCTCTTGCAAGGGTACAGCGATAGCGTCGAAAGTGTGAGTTTTTCCCCCGATGGCAAAACTTTAGCCTCAGCCAGTTGGGACAGCACCATAAAATTGTGGAATATTCAGGATGGCACTCTGATTAAAAGTTTACATGGCCATACTTCTGGGGTAATTGATGTAAGTTTTTCCCCTGATGGTCAAAGTATTGTGTCTGGAAGTGACGATCATAAAATTATGTTGTGGAATTTGAATTTAGATAGTCTGACTTCGATGACTTGTGATTGGGTCAGTGATTATCTGAAATATAGCCATAATGTTAGTCCCAATGATGCCAAAATCTGTGAGTCTGTCCATAAACATCCATCAACATCCATCAACATCCATAAACATCTAGGCTGGATGTGACTAGGTGGCGGCTGACGGTCAACGGAAGGAATTTGATAGCGTTTTTGCTCCCTAAAAACCGTTAAAAACGATAGCAATATTAGCAATATTTAAGCTAAAATATAGCTGGGGGAAACGGTTGTTTGCCCCTAGATTTGCCCCTAGATAAAATTAGATGAAATTATTGATCTATCATGTCTGATTTACCACCATTGAATACAGATACGGTTTGGGATATTCTCAACGACAAGCTGGACGATCGCACGGTTAACCGCTTGGTCTGGCACTATCTGGGTTATCGATATGATGAAGAGACGAGTCAGTGGGACGCCAGTAGCGTGGATCCGACCTGGCAAGAATATCCAGAACCCCCTGATTTTATCGCCAGCCGACCCGCTACGGTGAAGTTGACCCGCTCTATTCCCCCAGAAAATAAGCAGTTACTCAAGGAAAAGTTGGGTTTTGCCGGTTATAAAGTCGGTGAATTGGTGCCGCGTTTGACTCGTCGGGCGACGATGGCAAATTGGTTGCTCAGTTATATGGAAATGGAGATCACCAATTCTGCCGAAAATTGATCGGTGGCTGGTGGTTGTTGGTTATTGGTTATTGGTTGGTTGGGGATTCTTTGGGTAGGGATTCTTTGGTGGTTGTTGCCCCCCTAGCCGGTGGCGGTCGAAGGGGGGTTGGGGGGGTTCTTGGTTGTTGGTTATGGGTTAGGGAGATTTCTGTCAAATAACCAACAACCAATAAATAATCACCAATAACCAAACCAATAACCAATAGTTAACAATAACCAATAATTAACAATAAATGACTTGAAAAAAATCTGCCGGTATAGATTGACGGGATGGTAGATGAGTGAATATATTAAAGTAACGTAAACAATTGTAAACAAAGATTAATATTTAGAGGTCTAGGAGGGGTAATGGCACGATTGACCCAACTAGGTTTAAGGAAAACAAGAGTGCTTGCCTGTTCTTGGTGACAGGCGATCGCACAGCTATTCACCGCCGGAAAATCGGTTGATTACAGCAGCCCGGTTTTTCTAAGAAATCCGGTTAAAAAATAACCGATTGCCGACTCTAAATTTAAGAATTGTTTGACTGTATGACAACTCCATATCCATTTTTAGCCCCTTTGAAAGATATTGAACTGACACCGATGCAAATGCAACAGTTATTTCCGCGAAAACTTTTGATCTCTTTGGCCGCCTTTTTCCTGGCTATCTCCACTTGGGGGCTGTTTCCGCATAATGCGATCGCCTACGATAATCCCGAATTACTCCCAGATCAACCTACCCCAATCATCGATTTAGCCAAATCTCTCACCAGCGTTCAAGAAGAAAATCTCGCCCAAGAACTAGAAAACTTTGAAGCGGAAACCGGCTGGAAACTCCGGGTTTTAACTCAATACGATCGCACCCCTGGACGAGCAGTTAAACAATTTTGGGGCTTAGATGATAAAAGTGTTCTGCTAATTGCCGATCCTCGTGGAGGCAACTTGTTGGCGTTTAATGTCGGCGATGATTTATATCCGCTTTTACCCAGAACCTTTTGGATTGAATTGCAAACTCGTTACGGGAATCAGTTTTTTGTCCGTGATAATGGCGAAGACCAATCGATCATCCAATCTCTGCATTCCGTAGAAACTTGCCTGCGTCAGGGAGGCTGTAAAGTGGTGCCCGGACTACCCCGCGAACAGTGGATCTTGACGATGGTTTGCTCCGCATTAGGCGGCTTGGTGATGGGATTTGCCGGTCATCCTAGAAAACCCGGACAAGTGTTTTCCTGGCAATGGGCGTTAATGTTTTCCCCGTTGTGGGGAATTTTGTTTGTAGCGTTTGGCATTGGCCCGGTGGTGACTCGCACCCCTGAATGGTTGCCACTGTTACGCAATGTCCTCGCTTTCGGAGTCGCCGCTTTAGTCGCTTTCCTCACTCCAGTGGTGTCCCGGTCTTCTTCCGCACCAGAAATCTAGTTTTGATCAAACAAAAATTTGCACAGAAACCGGGTTTCTATGTAGAGGGCTGTGGAGTGGCAGACATTTCTTAGAGAACCCCGGTTTCTAACGATTTTTTTGCTCCTGATAGAAACTTTTGATGCCATGTTTCTACCAGGATTTTATTTTTTTGTCCGCTTGTAGGGGCGAACGGCCGTTCGCCCCTACTTTTTCCCCTAAATTTGCTAATGCCATCCGGGTTGCTGGCGATGGGTAATGGTGAACTCTAAGGTCTGACCATCTGGTTTGACGGTCAAGGCCATCATGGGGTTCGCGTAACCTGTGAGAATGTTGAGTAATTCGCCGCTTTGCAAATTCCATAATTTGATGGTTTTTTCGGTGCTGCTACTGCCGAGGGTTTGGCCATCTGCACTTATTAATAAAGAATCAACTAAGCCCGCATGACCTGTGAGTTGATGTTTCAACTCCCCGCTGGAGAGATCCATTATGTTTATAGTCCCTTCACTAGAACCACTGGCAATCATCTGACCGTCAGGACTGATGGCGATCGCCACGGGTGGATCGGACAGAGAAAAACTCCTAATCATAATCCCGGTTTCGATGTTCCACACTTTGAGGATTTTGTCCGTGCTGCCAGTCGCCAGTAAGCGATTATCAGGACTGACGATCATGGGCTTGATGGTGCCGGAATGACCGGAAAATTTCCGCAGCAGTTCTCCGGTGGCGAGATTCCATAAAGCAATCATGCCATTGTAATCACCACTGGCGAGAATCTCACCGTCGGGACTGATGGCTAAGGCGCTGACTCCACTGCTATGACCGGGGAGAGAACGGATTAATTTACCGATTCCGACTTGGGACTCATCGGTGTTGCTTTCAGAATTAGAATTGGCAATTTTCGCCGCTGCATTGCCAGTGCTGGGATAGGATGACCAGGGCTGACCCCCCAAGGCGTTTAAAAGCTGGCGATCGCCGATCCGCCAAAGTTTGATGCTGCCGTCATAACTGCTACTGGCGATCGTTTCACCATCGGCACTAACCGCTAAAGGATACACATAACTGGAACCACTGGTCAGGGGACGCAGCCACTCACCGGAATTCTCTGGGTCAGCAGTCGATGGCTGGGAGGTGAACTCGGAGGTGAACTCCGTTTTCAGGCTTTCTAAATAGCTGACTAATCCTCCCATATAAAGTAAGTCGGGTAATTTTAAAGTTGCAGACTCTTGAGCAGTTTTGATCGGTTCTGTGGGCAGAAACCCGACTAAGATGGGGCGATGTTCCGTGTCAGAGGTTTTAACATCTTTGGGCAGTAGTACGCAGATAACCACGACATTTTGGTTGATTTCTTCAAGGTTAATCTGCCATTGGGCTTGTTGGGGGATGTCTTGGGCAACTTTGACTTGGATGCCAAAAATTGCCTGGGTTTTACCCGTGGTATCTTTTAAACAAAAGTTGAGAGATCGCTTGATGCTTTGCCGTTCTTTGGGGTCAACTTTGGTTACTTTTTCAGCGAGAATGATGGCGATCGCTTCAATGGCTAATTCTAATGGCAATTGTTCCCCCAACATTTGACGGACTGACATGGATGGGGCAACCGAAGGCAGAGTTGATTCCACCAGGGTTTTTCGACAAAATGCCCAAATTTTTTTTAATCTCTCATCCGCGATCGCCACTACCTCGCTATGTACCCCTGGGATTGGACAATGCAGTAATGTGGTCGGATCGTGATTGAGTCTAGCAATAAAATCAACCTGTTGAGATTTCAGAGAGGTAGTCCAGTCCATTGGTCGCTGCTGTAGATTTTCCCAAAATTGTACAAAGATTATTCCCGTCGATCCATTAGTTCTTCGTGAAATCTGCCGACCGTCAGCGCGATCGCCCAGAAAAAAAGTCGAATCCTGTATTTGTCCCTGATCGCATCCCTGGTCGCATCCCTGGTCGCATCCCTGGTCGCATCCCTGGTCGCATCCTTAGTAGCGAGTCCACTATCCCTGTTTAGGGACAATCGCTGCGGTGATTCCTCTTTTTTTGTAGAATCATTCCCTGTATCTAAGATTATATCTAAGATTGTATCTAAGATTGTATCTTAGATTGTATCTTAGATTTTATGTTAGATTGTATGTTAGATTGTATGTTAGATTGTATGTTAGATTATTTCATCCTGATATCCTGAAACAGAAAAGCATGAAGCGGTGAGAGGATGACATAAATTATCTTTAAATTATCTTTAAAACTAATAATCCAGAGGTAGTGACGGAACTGGTTAAAAAGGCGATCGCCCCTGGTTGCGGAGAGGAAAAGATAGGGGGCGATCGCTAACGCACCTCCAACAGTCAGCTTAATTATCTTCCTGACTAACGAATTGATATTGAACAAGACGACGTAATAAAGTTTGGTATAACTCATCAAAGGTAATACAGGTGATATGTCGATAATTCACAACTAAGTTTTTTTGACGCCATTGCAACCTCTTTTTTTCTCGACGTTCCAAATGCTCATTTCTGCCGATAATCAGTAATCCGGTGTAGTCAATAGACCGGCTATTAAATCGATTTTCAAAATCATCGGTTTTTTCAAAATCGTTTAGCTTCCAAAACCAATCGACGATTTGATTAAATCCGCGCTCGAATCGGGGCGACCATTCTGGAGTGCTTTTACCGGCTTTAGAGACAAAAATACTGTTGGCAGTGGCATCCTCGAATTCTATGAAACAATAAGCATTTGTCACCGAATATCCCACCACTAAATCGATCTTTAAATCTCCAAATATATCGTATTCAAAGGCAATTCTATCCGGTCGAATAATTTTCGCATGGTAAGAACCCACTAAGGCGGATAACTGATGCCGTTGTTTAAAAAATGGCAGAATATCGTCAAATTCGGATAAAAATTCACGACTTTGCATGAGGTAGCGGAACTCATCAAGCTGTTGATGGCATAGAATTGGATTGAAATGAAATTTTAAAAATTGTTTCATTTTGGCTAGATTGTTGATAATTTATTAGTTGGTTGGGCAAACCATTCTAATCTTTCTTTGAGAAACAGGTCAATAATTTCTACTATGCCATCGGTGACAACAAAGATTGCTCGGTAGCTGGGAGTTGCGTGAAGCAGATAAAAGGGAGGCTGATCGGCTGGAGTGAATTTCTGAATGTTCGCTGTCAAGGGTTGTTCTAGGGAGAAGGTTTCCAGGGAGGCGATCGCGTTTAAAACCCGTTCTTTTTCTTCTGGGGATAAGACATCTAAACCCGCTAGAACACTGGGATGAATTTCTACGGTATTTTGGGTAGTTTTTGTTTCCATATTTTTTGCTATTGTCGGGAATTTGTTTTTATTTTAGCAGATATTTGGGTGCGATCGCTCCTGGTTGCGGAGGCAATATCGCCCCTGCTTGGGGTTTGGAGGTGCGGTCAGGGCGATCCATAAGCTATAATTACGATAGATATCAAATCCAGATTCTTTTTAAATCATTAGAGACAGACTATTATGATGAATACAATCGAGTTAAAAGTGAATCTACCACCGGGCTTATCTGAGGATGAAGCCAAACTACTTTTAGCGATCAAACTATATGAGGTGGGTAAAGTTTCCCTGGGAAAAGCCGCCAAGTTAGCTGGTTATTCTAAGCGAAGTTTTATAGAAATTTTAGGCAAATATCGCGTTCCCGTATTTGCCTATTCTCCCGAAGAATTACGCGAGGAAGTTGGGTTATGAATTCAGTAGTGATTACCGATAGCACTTGTTTAATTGGGCTAGAAAGGATTGGCTATCTAGATTTGCTTCCGGTGCTTTTTCAGAAAATTATAATTCCCCAAGCTGTACAAGCTTTGGTATTTCCCTGCCTTGGCTTCAGGTAGAAAAACCATCAGATTTGGGGATGGTGGGAGCGATAAAAATGCTGGTTGATGAGGGGGAAGCTGAGGCGATCGCTCTGGCTTATTAACGAGGATTCCAGATTAGTCTGGATGACCGACAAGCCCGATTTGTCGCTAAAAATTTGGGTATTTCTATTATTGGCACTGTGGGAGTTTTAGTTAAAGCAAAACAAGCTGGACTAATTCCATTTCTCAAGCCGCTTCTGGATGAATTACAAGTTAATGGATTTTATCTCAATGAGGATTTGAAAGTAGAAGCTTTGAAGTTGGTAGAAGAATAATAAATCTGTTACAATTGTGAGCGATCGCACCTGGTTGCGGAGGCAATATCGCCCCTAGGTGCGGAGAGGAAAATATAGGGGGCGATCGCCTAACTTTGGTAGTGCAGAAAAAAATCACTTCAGACCCAGAAAACATAAAAAAAACATAAAGAAAAGTAAACTTGGTGTTCTTTGTGTCTTTGTGGTTATAAAATAAACATGGATCTAAAATATTCTGGGATGAAATCATGGCAAATCAACAAAAACCCAACAAACCGCTATTTTCACAACATTATTTAGATCACC
Source organism: Planktothricoides raciborskii GIHE-MW2 (assembly GCF_040564635.1). NCBI lineage: Bacteria > Bacillati > Cyanobacteriota > Cyanophyceae > Oscillatoriales > Oscillatoriaceae > Planktothricoides > Planktothricoides raciborskii. The sequence goes on along the minus strand of NZ_CP159837.1, from coordinate 7,193,684 downwards.
GTCTCCAAGACTGTCCAGAATGGGCGGAAAATGTAGCGGTGGGGTTTAACCAGTTGAATAGCCTTTATTTATCGAAAAAAGATTTACTGCCCAGCCTCAGCGAAGCCCAAACTGAGGAAATTTTTATTAAACCCGCGTTGGAAATTTTGGGATTTAGTTATATTACTCAGGTGAAAACTCGCGGTAAAGGTCGCACACAACGTCCCGATTATGCTTTATTTGATAATGAGAGCGATCGCGATGCTGCTTTTGCGCTACAAAATGATGAAACAGCTTTTTATCCCAGGGTGAAGGCGATCGCCGAGGCGAAATATTGGGAACGTCCTTTAAGCAAAGTTTCGGCTAACGATAACCGAGATATTTATAAGAATGAAAACCCCTCGTTTCAGATTACTAATTATCTCACCGGAACCGGGGTGGATTGGGGGATTTTAACCAATGGTCGAGAATGGCGGCTATATTATCGCCAAGCATCTTCAACCGCTACAGAATTTTATCCAGTGGATTTGGTAGAACTACTGGAAAACGCTGCCCCAGATCGGGTTAATAAATTAGATCAGTTTAAATATTTTTGGCTATTTTTTCGCCAGGAAGCATTTGTTAAAGATTCTCAAGGACGCAATTTTTTAGAACGAGTCCGCGAAGGCAGTACGACTTATGCGACCAGAGTCGGAAATGAGTTAAAAGCTTTGGTGTTCGATCGCCTATTTCCTGATTTAGCGGGGGGTTTTGTGGCGAATGCTTCCCGACAGAAAAAAGCGGTGGAAGCGGACAAGGTTTATGAGGCAACTTTATCCTTTCTTTATAAGTTGTTATTTTTGCTTTATGCGGAAGCGAGAAATCTGTTACCCATTGACGGGGATTATCGGGATTATAGTTTAATTCAGTTAACCCAAGAAGTTGCTCAAAGTATAGATACTCAGAAAAAATTGAGCCAAACTTCTACGGCAATGTACGATCGCCTCTTGAGTTTATTTCAAATTGTCGATCGCGGCGATTCCGGGTTAGGAGTTCCTCGCTATAATGGCGGTTTATTTCACTTTGATTTTTATCAGCCAGAAGATAGTAGCGAACACCGGGCAAATCATTTTTTATCTCAATTTAAAATAGCGGATGCGGTACTAGCCCCAGTTTTAGATCGCTTGGCGCGATTTGAAGGACAGCCAATCGATTATAGTTTTTTGGGAGTGCGGCAACTGGGGTCTATTTATGAGGGTTTGTTGGAATATCGGATCGCGATCGATCCCCCCCAGCCCCCCTTTTCTAAGGGGGGAGAAGGAGTAAAAGTTTATTTAGAAAATGACAAAGGAGAACGAAAAGCCACCGGGTCTTATTATACTCCAGAATATATTGTGAAGTATATTGTCAGCCACACGATTAAGCCGATTTTGCAACAGCGAAAAGAACGGTTTGAGGGATTGATGGGGCAAATAGCCCAATTGCGCGATCGCTTAAAAGATCAGCGGTTAGGGCAGCAAAGTCTCAGGGGATTGCAAAAAGATTTACAACGCTTAGAACGAGAAGCCCAAAGCACGTTACTGGATATCAAAGTCTGCGATCCGGCAATGGGTAGCGGTCACTTTTTAGTGGAAGCGGTGGATTATTTGACCGATGAGTTAAGCACGATTTTAAGCGAATATCCCGAACATAATCCAGTGTTAGAAATGCTGGATCAAACTCGTGAAAGTATCTTAAATAATTTAGCGCAGCAAAGCATTACTATTAATCCCGATCGACTAGAACCCACTCAACTGTTACAACGGGTGGTAATGAAACGCTGTATTTATGGGGTGGATTTAAACCCAATGGCAGTCGAGTTGGCGAAAGTTAGCTTATGGTTACATTCGTTTACTATTGGCGCACCTTTGAGTTTTTTAGACCATCATTTGCGCTGTGGAAATTCGCTGATTGGCACAACAGCGAGAGAAGCAGAAGCGAAGATGATGCAGGAAGAAAGCGGTCAGTTCAATTTATTAACCGGGCCGTTTGTGGGTTTATTGACAGCGGCGGAAATTATGCGCGGGGTGAGTGTTTTAAGTGATGCGACCTTTGCGGAAGTTGAGCAAAGCGAACGGTTATTTCGGTCTTTCGATGAGGCAGCAAAACCTTATAAGCGTTTGTTAGATATTTATGTGTCTCAGTTTTTTGGGGTGAAGGAAGCGGATAAGTTTTTGCGGGTCTATGGAACTGATGCAATTACGGCTAATCCTGAAAAGATGAAGAAACCAGATAAAACGGTTTATCAGGAAGCGCAAAAAATTAGTGAGGAAAAACGGTTTTTTCATTGGGATTTAGAATTTCCAGAGGTGTTTATTGATTTGGAAAATGCCAGTTGGCATGAAAATGCCGGGTTTGATGCCGTAGTGGGTAATCCTCCTTATATAAATGCTATTCAGCTAAATCAAAATCTTTCTGTTTTTGAAAAGCCGTATTGGAAAAATCAATTTAAGTCTGCTGCTGGAGCTTATGATATCTATATTATATTCGTAGAAAAAGGAATTAATTTAGTCAAGAAAAATGGCATTTCAGGAATGATTATACCTAATAAATTTTTGTCAGCGCCTTATGCCCAAGCTTTTAGAGAATATATTATTAATCATAAACATTTTTTAAGATTACTGAATGTATCTTATTTGCCGATCTTTGCCGATCCATCAATATATCCAGTTGTTTCTATGTTCCAATCTAGCACACCAAATCAAGAGTATGAAATTATCATTGAATCAATGGCATCCAATTTTAAAGCAACAAGTATTGTTCACCAACGGAGTAGTTATTTAAGCAAATTACCCGATTGTATTTGGGGTTTTCTCATTTCCAATTTTTTGGAATTGGCATTAAAGATTGAAAGTCAATCAGTCAAACTTGAGCAAATTGCTGTTGTTAATGCCTCCAGTACAGCCGCAGAAGCGGACGCTTATTCTCAAGCTTTAGTGGATCGTAAAAATGAACATTGTATCAAGTTTATCAATACTGGTTTAATTGACAGGTGGACTATTACCTGGGGAATAGAAACATTAACTCATCAAAGAGTTAAAATTTTAACTCCATATTTAGATATGAGTAATTCTGTAATATCTGCGAAACGTAAAAGCCAATACAAAAATCCTAAAATTATTTTTTCAAAAATTTCCAAATATCCAGAAGTATTTTGTGATTTACTCGGTGAGTATGCTTCAGCTAACACTAATTTTGCTTATAAATCCGATTATTCACTTGGTTACTTATCTGCTATTTTAAATAGTCACTTAATTGCGTTTGTTTATGATATTTATTTTGGTAGTCTGGTTATGAGTGGAGGATATTTCCAATTTCAAGCGCCGCAATTAAAAACAATTCCCATCCGTAAAATCAACTTTACCACTCCAAGCGATCGCCGACAACAAGCCCTGGAAAATACGATTAACCTCTACCAGCAATATCAAAAAAATGGCCAACTTGACCCACTTTTAACCCAAGTCAACCATCACCTCAACCAACAGCCAGAAGAAGCGGATGTGATTCACGATCTGTTAGCTTATCTAGCGGAACAAATGCTAGAACTGAACAAACAAAAACAAGCGGAAATTAAAGGTTTCTTGCAATGGCTAGAACGCTTCATCGGTTACCCCATTGACAACCTCACCAACAAATCAAAAATTCAAAACTACTTAAGAGACTATTACAAAGAAGAACTTCATCTCAGCTTTGATGAATTCATCGAAATCTTGAAGAAAAATAAAAAGAAAATTAACATCGACCCGGTAGCCCGCAAAGACCAGCAAACTTTGGCCAAAGAATATCAAGCCAGCTTAGATATCTTACTGCCAATTAAAACTCAACTGATGCGGTGCGATCGCTTAATCGATGCCATTGTCTATCAACTCTATGGCTTAACCGATAAGGAAATTGCTATTGTAGAGGGGAAGTCAGAGACCCACTAATCACTTAAACTATAAGAATATGTACGGATACAGATGTGAATATTGCGAAGGGACAGTTCAACCTCGCACGGTCAAGCATGAAGCATTTAAGCATCGAGATGGGTTTGTGATTTTGGAGAATGTAACCATCGGAGTCTGCGACAACTGCGGTAATCGTTATTATTCAGCTAACATTATCCATACGGTTCATCAGGTGGCAACCGGAGAAAAATCCCCAGAAAGAACCGAACAAATTCCGGTAACGCATTTAGAATCTGCTTAATCGGGTCGGATCACAATTTCGTCAAGTAATTTCTGAGGATATTTTATGAAAGCAATCAAAGTTATGGGCAAAATTGATGAGCGAGGACACCTCACCCTAGACCAGCCGTTAATCACGAATATAAACCAGCAGGTTGAGGCGATTATATTGATTCCTGAAATAGCAGATAGCGATCGCAATGATCGTAATGTTAGGAACCCCGAAATACAAGCAACTAAAGATAAGATCAAACAAGAAATCGAGCAATTTAACGATGAACAATTGCAGCAAATTGCCGAATTTATCGAAATTATCAAATTTCGCAGTCGATTCTCTCAAAAATCACTCGATCTGCATCAATTTGCCCACCTCTATCAAGAATTTGCCCAAGAAGATAGAGAACTTGCGGAAGCTGGAATGGCAGATTATGTTGAACAACTCAAACAAGAGAATATGATTCAGAATAAAGCCTAAAATATAGCTAAAAACTGCCCCATGATGGCTCAATAAACACTGATACCGAAGGATAATACAATTCGGATTATTTCAGCGCGTAAAGCAACTCGTTAGGAGAGAGAAATCTATGAAAATTGAGCAGTTAAAAAAACGCTTAAAAAGAAATCGTCCCATGACTAGCTTGACGATTAATATTCCTGAAGATGTGGTGGAAGACCTCAAGCGGATTGCCCCATTGTTGGGTTTTTCTGATTATCAGCCATTGATTCGCGCTTATATTGGTCAGGGATTGCGTCAAGATTTAGAGCGATTTGAAAGCGAAACAGTCACCGCGTTGATTGCCAGTTTGAAGCGTCGGGGAGTTAGCGAACAAGTAATTGATGAAGCGTTAAAAGATGTTGTTAGCAGATAGATAATTAGGGTGGTCAATAATTGGAATGCGATCGCCCATAAAAATTTAACCGGGGGTAAGTCTGGGTTGCCCAAGCAATTAAGCTATAATATTAATCACTAATTAAATCAGAGGATAACTATGACATCCATAATCACAACCAAATTATATACTTTTGAGGAATATCTCAATTATGATGATGGGAGCGATCGCCGTTATGAATTGGTTGATGGGAGGCTAGAGCTAATGAATCCGCCAACGATTAGACATTTGCTAATTTCCGATATGATTCGCGATATATTTAAAGCTGAAATTTCTCGCATGAATTTACCTTGGCTGTGTTTTAAAGAAACAGGAGTGAGAACTGGGTGGCGGAAGTCTCGGTTAACTGATGTTTGCGTGGTCTTGCAGGAACAGGCGATCGAATTGCTGGATAAATCTGCTGTTTTTCAAACCCCACCTTTGTTAGTAGTAGAAGTGGTCAGTCCCGAATCGGTACAGCGAGATTATCGATATAAGCGATCGGAATATGCGGCAGCGGAAATTCCCGAATATTGGATTGTAGACCCAATTTTAAATCAAGTTTCTGTATTGCGATTGGATGAAGGATTATATGAGGAAACGGTTTTCACGGGAAACCAGGAAATTGTCTCTCAAATTTTCCCAGAGTTAACTTTAACCGTAGAGCAAATTTTGGCAGCCGGAAATATTGGGTAATTTTTCACAAATATCTCCGGCTGTTCTGGGGAATAATATTGAACTACCGCAGAAGTCATTTCTCTGAGTTCTTGGCGTTGGTTTGGGGTAAATAAAATAATTGGAGTGCGATCGCCTCATTGATGCCATTTTGTATCAAACGGCTTAACCGATGATAAAATTGCGATATTCGAGAATAAAACCTAGAATTTAATCACATTAAAAAACCAGCGATCTATGAATATTAGAGATCAACTTGCCCAGTAAATTAAATTGGCAACGGATGAGATTATTTTTGGTGATTATATTGGCAACGGATGGTAAAAAGACATAAAATAATACCATTTATAATTAAAGATGCAAGCATTGCGAGGGGCGCTTTGCAAAGCGCTCAAATTAACCTCGAAATTGTAGCAATAATTTTTGAAATTGGTATAACTTGGTTATTAGTTGTTGGTTGTTTGTTATTGGTTGTGAAAACATTGCAATAACCAACAACAAACAACTAATAACTAACAACAATTAACAACAATATTAAGTAAACATTTCCGAAATCAGCTTGCGATAGCGATCGCTCACCACGGGACGTTTAATTTTCAGGGTTTGAGTCATTAGACCGTTTTCCAGGGAAAATGGCTCAGTAATTAAGCGGAAAACCCCGATCCGGTCATCAGGACGATATCCGGGCCGATTTTTCACTTCGCGATTGAGTTCTTGGCGGAATAATTCCTGCACCACTGGGTTATCTAAGGTGATTTCTGGCTCAGAGTTGCTGGGTGCCTTGGGTGAGAAGGTTTTCACCGTTGACGGCAGACGCAATTGTAAGTTTTGGCTGGCGGCCCATTGTTCTAATGCCTCAAAGTTGGGGACAATTAAGGCGCCGAGATATTTTTGGTCTTGTCCGACTAGCATCATTTGGTCAATATACGGGCTGCGGATACAAGCGTCTTCAATGGGTTGGGGTTCAATGTTTTCCCCATTGGTCAGCACAATGGTATCTTTTGCCCGTCCGGTGAGGACGAGATGACCTTCGGTGGTGATTAAGCCCAAGTCCCCAGTGTCAAACCAGCCTTCGGCGTCAATGGCTTTGCCGGTGGCTTCGGGATTGTTAAAATAGCCTTGCATGACTTGGGGGCCACGGGCTAGGACTAAGCCGCGATCGCCCACGGGTAGCCCTTGTCTGGTTTCAGGATCGACGATTTTGATTTCTGTTTCGGGAATGGGCAGACCGGCAGAACCCCGTAAGTTGCGCCAATAACGACGGGCGGTGAGTACCGGGGATGTTTCCGTTAAACCATAGCCCACCAGCACTTCTAAGCCGACAATTTCAAAAAAGGTTTCTAAGTGCATGGCTAGGGAACCGCCCCCACTGATGACATATTTAAGGTGACCCCCCGTAGCTTCCCGGACTTTTTCATAAACCAGTTTGGTGGCAAGTTTATGGATCGGCCAACAGAGAACCATTTGCAGGGCAGCAAGCGATCGCTCCATTGATGAAGGGTTGTGGGTATCTAAACGTAAACCTTCCCACGTGCGACGGGCTAAAATATAGCGTTCGGAAATACTCAGGAAAGTATTAACGAGTTTTTGCTTATTTTCCGGTTGTTCCCGGAATTGCTTTTGTACTCCTTCGTAAATTGATTCCCATAACCGGGGAACGGCAATCATAAATTTAGGTTGATATTTGGCAAAATCGCGCTTGATGTGGCGAATGCTGGTGTAAACAATGGTGCAACCTTGGGACAGGACAAAATATTCGGCAGCCCGTCCCAGGGAATGCCAAGTGGGTAATATCCCCAAAATGCGATCGCCTGGTTGTGGCTGAATAATGCTGACCAAGGTATTGATTTGATGCAGCAGGTTGCCATGAGTCAGCATCACTCCCTTGGGTTTGCCCGTAGTGCCGGAAGTATAGAGTAAAGTGGCCAACATATCCCGTTTGAGGATCGCGGGTTCTAGGGGGCGATTTTTGCCTTTGGCCATCACTTCATCGTAAGAAAAAACCATTAACGATTCTGGTTGATCGATAATCGCCGTCGGTGGATCTTCATCAGAAAGCAATACGACCCACTGCAAGGGCAGATCGTCTAAGCCAGAGCCCAATTTTTCTAACAGATTCAGGTTTTCGACTACCAGACCATGACTGCCGCTATTTTGCAGGATATACAGCAATTCTTCCCGGTCGGCGTCACTGCCGCGCACCACATCAGCAGCACCGGCATAGATTAACCCTTGGTCGGCGACGATCCATCGGGGGCTGTCGTTGGCAAATAAAGCCACTCGCGGCGGGATCTTGTTGCTAATCGGTGGCAGTCCTAGGGCTTGAATTCCTGCGGCAAATTGTTGAATTTGTGCGACCAGTTCGCTGTAGGTGACTTGCACCGGAGGGGTGGCGTGGGGATCCCAAAGGGCTAAGGTCTTGCCAAAGCGCGATCGCGCCTTTTCCCACACTTCGGGCAGGGATTGGACATTGGCATAATCGCTGGCTGCTTGCACGTAAGCTTGGTCGCGATCGCGGAGTTCTGAAGAAAAAGAAGCATTCATGGACATTTATTTGATCGTAGGTATCTCATAGAGGCTATCTTAGGCGATCTGAATTAGGACTTACTGAAGCAATGGGAGAGGGAGCCACATTTTGGTGGGCTAAAATGCTGGCTCCCAAAGGTGCGATCGCCTTCCTTTAAATTGCTTAAACCAGTTGATCCGGGTCAATGCCCAGTGCTTGTAGGCGATCGCGTAATTTTTGTTTTTGTTCGCGTTCTGCGGCTAAAGCAGCTTCAGCGCGATCAGCCCGTTCTTTTTCTTGTTGTTTCTCCAGTTGTTCTTGCTGGAGATCCGATTCAGCGCGATCGGCCCGGTCTTTTTCCTGTTGAGCAATTTCTCGCTCTTGTTGAGCAATTTCTCGCTCTTGTTGCGCTAACTCAAAGGATAATTTAACTAAATTTCCCGCCTCGTCATAAAAGCGCAACCAAGTCGCCGTCTCCCGTAAGATCGTGCCAGACCAATGACCCAACCATAGTCCTAAACTAGAACACCACAGCCAGCCGCGATCGTCAGGGGCGATCGCTTCATAACGGAAATTTTCGCCTAGTTTCCAACCCTGTAAAGATTCGGGAGCAAAGGGGTCATAGACAAAATAATGCCCCGTTTTAAAAGTTTGCTCGTAGAGCTTTTTCTTATTGCCCAAATCCTCAGCCGCAGTAGAAGGGGACATCAACTCGATAATCACATCGGGATAGCGTCCTTCTTCTTCCCAAACCACCCAACCTTGACGTTCTTTTGTCCCATCCACATTTAAGGTAATAAACACATCAGGGCCTTTAAAATCTCGATTTCGGGCTTGTTTGCTGCTGTAATAAATGAACATATTTCCACCAGCAAAATAATCTTCTCGTCCTTCATAAGCTAGGGTGACAGCTTCAATGAGGGCATTCATGGCGATGCGATGGCGATTACTTTCCAAGGGTTCTCCGTCGTCAAAGATTAAATCAGTAGGGGGAGGTGTTGGAGTCCACTCTTCGGATTCCGCATTGTGGTCTTCGGCGTTCTGGACTTCGGCGTTCTGGACTTCGACATTGTGGACTTCGGCAGTTTGGACAGTTTGAGATTCTTGTTGTTCCAGAGTCAGTTCCACAGGCATGAGTTTCATCTCCAATTTATTAAACTATTGTAGGGCCGAAGCATTTCGGCAGATATTTGTGGGCTAAAATCCGAGATTTAGTACCGAAATGCTTCGCCCTTTAAGCATATTGATGAAAACACCAAATTTATTAGCGAAATGCTTTGCCCTATAAATCGGGTCAAAATTCGGGATTTTGTTGTCGCCACCAACCACGAACGAGGCAAATTTCATCATAGGAATAACTTTCCCCTAAATAATCCCGAATTGGGGTTAAAGCTCGATCGCCTACTACCTGCAATGCTTGACAAATGGCGGCTTGTCGTTCTGGGGGGACAAGTTGATTAATATCAATGGGTTGATTCAGTTCAATTAAATCAGCTAAATGACTGGCAACTGTGCTGGTTTTAATATTTCTAATTGCGGCAATTTCGGCGATAGTTAACCCATTTTGATATAATTGTAATGTATGAATTTGGGTAGCGGTGGGTCTACCCGATACCGTAGTTTTTGGGGATTTTCTGGCGGTATTTTGGGTGTTAATTTGGGTTTGAATATAGGACATAATCACGGAGATAAAGCGATCGCCATATTGGGCGACTTTATACTCGACCACTCCGGGAGTATCTCGCAAAGCGGCTAAGGTTTGGGGCCGCATTTGTGCCATTAAACGCAAAGTGGAATCCGCAAATACCATATAAGGGGGTATCCCTTGTTCATCAGCGATTTGTTTGCGTAAACCCCGTAACATTTCAAATAACGTTTCAAATTCAACTTTTTTATTAGAAGCAGAGGTCAGAACATTGACAGATTTTTTCGGTATGACGATGTGAACTGAACGCTGTTTTCGCAATACTTCCCAACTGGCATCATTTAGTTTTAACACCGGATAGCCATCGGTGGTTTCTGTCACTAACCCTTGATGAATGAGCGATCGCCCTAATAGCTTCCATTCTTCCGCTGTTTTATCCATGCCAATGCCATAAGTGGATAATCGATCGTGACGATTTTGGAGAACTCTTTTTTGCTTAGAACCCCGCAAAACATCAATAATATAAATCATGCCAAAGCGTTCTTGGCACCGCGCCACACAAGAGAGAAACTTTTGGGCTTCAATTGTCCAATCTTCCGTCGGTTGAGGATTGCAGCAATTATCACAATTTAGACAATTTCCCGGATATTTTTCGCCAAAATATCCTTGCAAAATTGTCCGCCGACAGTCGGTGCCTTCGGCATAGTTAATAATTTGGCGAAGCTGTTGACGAGCGATTTTTTGTTCTTCGATATCGTTCTTTTGCTCGATAATAAAATCGATTGTTTTTAAATCACCATAACTAAAAAATAAGATACATTTAGCTTCTTCCCCATCTCGTCCTGCCCGTCCAGATTCTTGATAGTAACCTTCGATATTTTTCGGCAGGTCATAATGCACCACTAAGCGCACATCTGGCTTATTAATTCCCATGCCAAAAGCAATGGTGGCGACAATTACTTGCACGTCATCGCGAATAAACCGGGTTTGATTGTTGGTGCGGTCTTCATCGCGCATTCCGGCATGATAGGGTAAAGCGGCAATCCCGTCTTGTTGTAGTCTAAACCCTAGTTCATCAACTTTTTTGCGACTCAGACAATAGACAATAGAAGAACCTTTACTTTGGCGGATTAGTTGCAGAAGTTCGCCATAGGAATTGTGGCCTTTTTGTCGGACTTCATAGTAAAGATTGGGTCGGTTAAAACTCGCTAGATGAACCAGGACTTGTTTCAGGGCAAGTTGTTGGATAATATCTTGTCGTACCCGGTCGGTGGCGGTGGCAGTGAGCGCCATCATGGGAATATCGGGATAGCGATCGCGCAATAGTTTTAACTGGCGATATTCCGGGCGAAAATCATGCCCCCATTCTGATACACAATGCGCTTCATCAATGGCAAAAGAGTGAATGCCGATTTGATAGTGGAGTAAGTCTAAAAAGGGTAAAAAGCGATCGGATAATAACCGTTCTGGGGCGACATAAAGCAGCTTCACCTTGCCATTGATAATCGCCATTTCCCGCGATCGCATCTCTTGGGGCGATAAAGTGCTGTTGAGAAAAGTCGCCCCAATGCCATTATTCCGCAAAGCTTCCACCTGGTCTTGCATCAAAGCAATTAAGGGTGAAACCACCACCGTCACCCCGCGTTTCAGCAATGCAGGCAGTTGAAAACAGAGGGATTTTCCGCCCCCCGTGGGCATCACAATTAATAAATCCCGATTTTGTAGCGCCGCTTCAATAATTTGCTGCTGTCCGGGGCGAAAAGTATCATAGCCAAAAAAATGTTTTAAGGCTTTGTTCAGTTGCACTTGGGCGGTTGTGGGTGGAGGACTACTCCCTAACATTGTTTGCTTTTGTGGGGTAAACATCTCTCGTTATTTTATGTTGTTAGTCAACTCTTAAGGATCTGATTTGATCAAATTCATATAAAACTTCATAATTTTTTTGTTGTTGGTTGTTGGTTGTTGATTGTTGGTTGTTAGTTATTAGTTATTTGTTATTAAAATAATATTCCCCAGCCACCAACCATGAACAAATAACGAATAACAAATAACCAACAACAAGTATTTTCAGCCAAAAACACGATAAACTAAATAAACTAAGAAAAATACTTACTGATGGAGTTTCTGATGCCAAAAGCAATTTGGAATGGTGCGGTATTAGCAGAAAGCGATCGCTGTGAAGTGGTAGAAGGCAATCAATACTTTCCCCCTGATTCTATTAACCAGGAATACTTTAAACCTAGCAATACTCATACCACTTGTGGTTGGAAAGGTGTAGCTAGTTACTACACCATTGAAGTCGATGGTCAACAAAATAAGGATGCGGCTTGGTATTATCCCACCCCCAAAGAAGCCGCCAAAAACATTGCTGGATATGTGGCATTTTGGCGGGGAGTAAAAGTCGAGATTTAATTACGATTTGCTCTTTATAGCCTTTTTATAGCCTCTTTATCGCATTGCGATATCGCTGCTAGATATCTTGGCGAAAAAACCTCAGCCCTAACCCTTCTCCCGTTCTGGGAGAGGGGCATAAAAAATCATAAAATTATTTGTGTTTTTTTCCTAAATTGCGAAATTTTTGCGAAATTTTTGCGAAATTTTTGCGAAATTTTTGATGTCTGTAATTTGATGGATTTAAAAGTAGGCCGTTGAGCGACTCGTGACCCGATCGCCTGCCTGCCTATTGTCGGTTATTTTAATAACTCTTAGAATAACTCTTAGAATACAGTAGAATAGAGATAAATCAGTCAAGGTAGGGGAAGAGGATGACCCTGCGAGTTGTATGCGATCGCATCAAACAGAATACTGGCAGGGAATCCTTGATTTCGCTCGTGAATCAATTACTATAATAAGTGAGCCAGAAGCTTAGGCAGATTGACAACGGATAATCGGGCTATTGACTCAGGTAATGTATAAGTATCGATAGGATCAAATACAAGCCATTGGGAGCATCGATTGTCGTAGATGGTTGTTGTACAACCTTGGAGTTATAAGGTGAAGTTTCATGTACTGCGTTAATCCAGCTTGTCCTAATCCGAACAATCCTGACACAACTCGCCGCTGCCAAAGTTGCGGGGCAAACCTTCTACTGCGCGATCGCTACCAAACGATCAAAGCGTTGGGTCAAGGTGGCTTTGGGGCTACGTTTATCGCCCGCGATCGCGCCTTACCCGGTGCCCCTGTCTGTGTGATTAAGCAACTGCGTCCGGCTTCTGAGTCTCCCCGTGTTCTAGAAATGGCGCGGCAGCTTTTTGCCCGAGAAGCCAAAACCCTTGGTCGGGTTGGAGATCATCCCCAAGTTCCCCGACTCCTGGACTATTTTGCCGTCAAAGATCCCGTGATTGGTCAGGAATTTTTCTATTTGGTTCAGGAATATATTGCCGGCAAAAACCTGAAGCAAGAAGTAAAAGCTTCGGGGCTGTTCACTGAGGAGAGGGCTAAAGATTTTCTCCGGCAAATTTTGCCGTTGATTAAATATCTGCACGAGAATGAGGTGATTCACCGCGATATTAAACCGGCGAATATTATCCGTCGTGATATCGATCAACAGTTGGTTTTGATTGATTTTGGGGCGGTGAAAGATGAGGTGAATCAAACCATTATGAGCAACAATACGGGGGAAACCGCTTTTACTTCCTTTGCTATTGGCACCCCCGGTTTTGCACCCCAAGAACAGATGGCTTTGCGCCCGGTTTATGCCAGCGATATCTATGCGATCGGGGCAACTTGTCTTTATTTATTGACGGGTCAATCGCCGAAAAATTTTGGCTACGATCCCCTGACTTGCGAAATTATTTGGCGACCATCCGTGCAGATTAGTGATGGGTTTGCGGAGATTCTGGCAAAAATGCTGGCGGCAGGAGTGCGCGATCGCTATCATAGCGCCGATGAAGTGCTCCAAGCCTTGGATCTGGAGTCTCATAGCCAGGATTTAGCCCAAAGTATGATGACGCGACCGATCGCGCAGACTCAAGTACCGGAAGAAACAACCCAAATCGATACAGAAGACTCTAAATGGTTGCCAGAACATATTCGTCAAGCCCGGGCAATTCGCGATCGCAAAGCCAAAAAAGAAAAAACCATCTTAAAACAAGGTTTAACCATGAATACCGGCATAGATCCCAGAACCGTTGCCCAATCTGGTGGATCTGGAGGTTCTCACGGTGGGACTCACGCGAAAATAACCCCAGATTCTGAAGCCCTCGATGCCCATGGGGTCAGATTAGCTTATACCAAAGGTAAACGAGATTTTATTGAATGCGATTTAGTGGGATTAAATCTGCAAAACAGTATCTTACAAAAAGCTAATTTTTATCACTCCAAATTAGATCGAGTCAATCTTGAAGGTTCAGACTTATTTAATGCGAGTTTTGACCGATCCAGCTTAACTCAAGCCAATTTGCGGAATGCCAACTTAAGCAAAGCTTCTTTTCTTTATGCCAACTTAAGCGGCGCTGATTTACGCGGTGCCGACTTAAGTTATGCCTCTTTCAACTATGCGAACTTGCGAGGAGTCAACCTCTGTGGGGCGAATTTGACTGGGGCGATGATTACCGATCAACAGTTATCTTATGCTCGCACCAATTGGATGACCATTAAACCCAATGGCAAACGCAGCTTTTTTGGCTAAGTTTGATCTTTGTGGCAGCGGATGGGGCAACGGATCGGGCAACGGATGGGATAAGGGATGGGGCAATGGATTGGCAGAATGGTAGGGTGCGTTAGTGGAACGAAGTGGAACGTAACGCACCACCAACGGATGGGCAACGGATGGGGCAACGGATGGGTTTGCGGACAAAAAAACTGGCAAAATAGAAAATAGAAAAAAAGCAATGAATCTTTGTATCCGTGACCCAAACTCAAGCATTCAAAACTATAGAAACGGCTAATCCTTTCTTAACCCTGAACTATGAACCAGCCCTGGAAAAGCTGGGGGATGACTACTACGATCCCGTTCCTGCCGCCGAATTTCCCGTACATATACTGCGTTTTCGCAATGACGACTTACTGCCTACTTTGGGACTCGACCCAAAAGAAGTCACCGATCAAGATTTTATCGAAGCGTTCGGTTATTTTCTGGGCGTCCGACCTTTTTTAGCCCTGCGCTACCACGGCTATCAGTTTGGTGAATATAACCCCAACTTAGGAGATGGTCGGGGTTTTCTTTATGGACAGGTACGCGGAGTGGATGGCGAACTCTACGACCTGGGCACCAAAGGCAGCGGTAAAACCCCTTATTCTCGTACCGCTGATGGTCGCTTAACCCTGAAAGGGGGAGTGCGGGAAGTCCTGGCCGCTGAAGCCTTACAACGCATGGGGGTGCGGACTTCTCGGTGTTTGAGTCTGATTGAAACTGGAGAACAACTCTGGCGTGGGGACGAACCTTCTCCCACCCGGTCTTCGGTGATGATTCGTTTCAGCAAGTCTCATATCCGGTTTGGCACTTTTGAACGATTGCATTATATTAGCCGTCCAGATTTAATTGTCAAGCTATTAAATCATGTGATTTCACAATATTATCCCGCTGTGAGTGGGCGGAAAATCGGGAAAGTTTTGCCACCGATCGCCCCTGATTTGATTCAGAATGGCCTGGAGGAATATAGTCAAGAGCATTATGTCCGTTTTTATGGGGAATTAGTGCAAAGAGTGGCGGAATTAGTGGCGCAATGGATGGCCGCCGGGTTTTGTCATGCGGTTTTAAATACGGATAATATGTCGATTACCGGGGAAAGTTTTGACTATGGCCCTTATGCTTTTATTCCTACCTATAATCCCAAGTTTACAGCGGCTTATTTTGACTATTATGGTCGCTACAGTTACGGCAATCAACCGACAATTTGTTACTGGAATTTACAAAAGTTGCAAGTTCCCTTAAAAGCCGCGATCGCTCCCAATGAGATGGAAGCGGCTTTAGATCGGTTTTATGAGTATTATGAGGCCGCGTACCGAGAACTAATGCTGAAAAAATTGGGTTTTGAAAACGTACCCACAGAAGAAGGTCGCGAATTAGTCAAGTTAACCCTACAAGTTTTAAGCGAATATGAAGTGGGTTATCACGAGTTTTTCTGGCAATTGACTCAACAGTTTTCCCCCCAATGGCGTGAAGATATAAGTCTGATTTTTCCAGAGGTAGAAGCTTCCGAAGTTTTGCAACCTTGGCGGCAGTTATATCATCATATGTTGCAGTTTTTATCCGGGGATGAACTGGCAAAAATCGGTGAACGGTTAAGGCGATTTAATCCCCAAACGGTTCTATTACGACCAGAAATTGAAGCGATTTGGGAGGCGATCGCTGTTGAGGATAATTGGCAACCATTCTATGAGTTATTGCAGCGGATTAAAGCTTAGGCTTTGCCCGATTATTGCCGCTGTCAAAAATCTAGGGTGTGTTAGGCTGGCAAGTAACTTGAGAAAAAACAATTAACCTCGATTCCAGCCTAGACGCACCATAGACTTGCAATTAACACCGCTTTCAATCAAATATCCAAGATTCGGGGCGCAAGCATTGCGCCCCTACTATTCTATTTTTGATTGTAAACGGTATAATTCCCAAAAAATCTGATTTAAACCAATTTATAATCGATGATAACCCGCGATCGGGCGAAGCATGACCGGATTCAGATTAATATTTTCAGCAATAATTTGTCTGCGGTCATGCTTCGCCCCTACAAAAATTTGTGGTAGATTCAATAGAAAATTGCTGTAAACCAATTTATACCAATTTGACAAAAAATTGTAGGGGCGCAATGCTTGCGCCCTTAATGCTATGAAGCACAATTGAAAGAACTATAATGCTACAATTAAGAACTTAATTTGGGCGCAAGCATTGCGCCCCTACTACTGCATTTTTTATTAACAACGGTATTATAATCGATTATAACCCGCGATCGCGCTCTAAGTCAGCAATCACTTTTTCCCAGTACCATTGCTCTGAATTCCCCGGATATTTGTCTTTGGCTTGCTCAATTAACCGTTCGGCAATTTCCCAATAGCCACCGACTAATAAAAGTAGCCGTTGCTTTTGTTGATTTTTGAAAAGATTCGGGTCTTTTTCCGGGGGAGTTGCTCCTTGAATTTTTTTCTGGCTATCTAGGGCTTTTTGGTAGTTGTCCCAGTCTTCTTTTTCGCAAAAAATTTGGGCGGCAGTTTGATAATCTTGGATGGCTGCTGAGATTTCTTCTAAGCGACTGTGGACGATCGCCCGATTATAATAAGCGTCCCCTTCTTGGGAGTTAATTTTGATCGCTTGGTTATAGTCTTGCATGGCTTGAGCATACTTGCCCGTTTCCCGATAAGCATTGCCTCTAGCAATATAGGCTAAGGTGTCTTGGGGTTCTTTTTCCAGGACTTTATTATAGTCCGCGATCGCGCCTTGATCGTCACCAAATGCGGCTCTAGCTTTGCCTCGATTGCGGTAAATAGTGATATTTTCTGGGGCGAATTTTAAGGCTTGATTGAAATCTGCGATCGCCTCTCGATAATTTTGCCCTTTACAGCGGACAATTCCTCGACAGAGATAAGCTGCGGCATCTTTTGGATCGACTTCAACTGCCCAATTTAACCCCGCTAATGCCCCTTGAACATCGCCATTTTCAGCTTTTTCTAATAATTGAGCATAAAACTGTTTTTCCGATAACATTTGTGGCAACATTACCGGCTTTTTCTGGGGAAAAACCGGCGCAGGTGGTGGAGATTGTAGGTTTTTAATTTGATCGAGACATTGGCGAGCATTTGTCGCGTCTTTCTGCTGAATATACATTTCTGCCGCTTGTTTAAAATTGGCGATCGCTGCCTCCGTATTGCCCATTTTTCGGTAGACTGTTCCCCGCAATTTATAGGCTTTAGAATAATTAGACTTAATCCCAATTGCCCGGTCTATATCTGCCAGTGCTTGCGGCAAATTTCCTAAAGCAATGTGTCCTAAACACCGGGCAAAATAAGCCTCGATATATTCAGAATTGAGGTTTAAGGCTTGGGTATAATCGGCGATCGCCCCTTGCGGATTTCCTGAGTCAAATTTAGCTAAACCGCGATGATAGTAACCTTGAGCAAAATCTGGATTAATGGCTAATGCTTGGTCAAAACAGGCGATCGCCCCTAAATAGTCTTTATTGCCAGCTTTGGCTAATCCTTGGTTAAAAAAATCTTGATCCATTGTCACTTTGCTATCCCCAAAAAACCACTGCTGAATCCTATTGTAGTCTATCTTTGGATTGGCTCACCAGCTAATACCCAATTATACTCCCAGAATTTTGTAAATATCCAGGCATAATTCAGGCAGAGATAATTCCGTCACCTTCTGCCCAAAATTACTCTATTCCTCTGCCAAGGTTCCCTCAAATTCTGTCAATGAATCTTCTTCACTTTCTATCTCATCCACCGCATCATCAGTTAACCCCAGTTCTTTCTTAGCAAATACACGCCTTGCGCGGCGATCGAGAATCTTAATAATATTAGTGCGATCGGCTTTAATCGCCTCAATATCCTCTTTTTGAATTAACACCATATAATAACGGGATATTTCCATCATCCGATAAGCATACTGGAAAGCATCTCTGGTAAACTCACCCGTGGTGACAATCATTACCACATCAGCCCCAGTGACAAAAGTCATCCCGACTTCTTTCGCTAACACTTCAACATCAACTCGTTTCGTGTTTTTGCACTGAATTTGCCAGCGGTGGTAGACAAAGCGATCGGATGCCGCTAAAACATCGACTTCTCCTTGTCCAGTTTCATAGTCCCGTTTCCGCCATTTTGTGAAGCGAAGACTGGTCAAACGAATCATCCAAATTGCTAACAATTCCAGGGCTTTGCCTTTAATATGTTTGTCGGGATGATCTAAATCATTCACCACATCTTCAAAACTTCGATTTAGCTCAGTTTGGGAGATTTCTGTCAGTGCGGCGATCGCCTCTAAGAGTTGAGACAATAATTCACGTTGCGCTTTTTCCGTCAGTTTAACCAGATTAGGTTTAGCCCCACGTCCTCCGGTAGTTTTTTCCGTTGAAATCAACCCAAATTCTACTAAGGGTTGAATAATATCCTTAACAAAGGACTTAGAGGGAAATCTGACTTTATAAACACTCACCGCATAGTTAGCAATGTCATTCCATTTAGTGAGTTCTGTAATGCTCATCTGGAGCATGGCTAAAAGAAAATACTTTTGCTCTGAGGTCAGAGTATAAATATCGTCAATATAATCTTTATCAAGTTCTAAAATATCATAGACTCGATCCCAGTTAATCTCGTAAGTTTTCTCAAATACTCCTGCCTTTTCTAGCCATTGTCGCATGGTGCTAACATAAATAGCGTTGGGGGAGAGAGAATAGCCCATTTCTTGCAGTTCATAACCAATTAAATCTAATTTCGGTCGATCGCCTCTACTATTAATCGCTTCCACCGCTTTGAGTAAAGACATTCCGGTTAAGTTAGTCAGGATGTGACGGGCAAAAATTGTCGCGACTTCATCAGCATCACTTTGATGTTCTAGGATTTGATTAGCAATATCTGTGAGTTGGTACTGCCAATCATCATCATTAATCGATTCAACTAACTTGTAAGCACGAAGAGAGAGAAATGTATTCATTGCCAGTTTGCTACGATTTTCTCCTTTTTGTAAATCATTTTGGTTGGAGTGGCTGGAATAATAACCCTTGGCAATTTCATCCTGTAGAACCCGGCGATCGGGTTGATTTGCTTTACATAGTTGCATCAGTTCAGGTAAATGCATCGTTTTGGGTTCAAACTGATGACCATAGGTGAATTTAAGTTTTTGTTCTGGCATATCGTTACTTGGTGATTGAAATAAGTCTAATTGAATATGACTATTTTTATCATCTATTGTAGATGATTTTTCCCGATAATCAGGAGCTAAATCCAGCGCTTTAGTTTTGAGATATTTTCGGTCTTTTAATGGAGTAACTACTAGGGGCGCATCGGCTTCAAATCTAAATTGTGATGCTTTAATATAATTCTCATCTAATTCAAAGGCTAACCAACGGCGAACGAGGGTTTCGGCGACTCTTCCGGTCATATTTGAACCGGCAAACGGATCGAGGACTAAATCACCGGGTTCCGTACAAAGTGCGATCGCAAATTCCGGTAATGCTTGGGGAAATCTCGCCGGATGAGGTTTAATTCCGGCTTCCTTGCAGCGTCGCTGATAGTAGTCATTAGATGCGGTGTTAGAAGCGGCAATCACATTCACGGGCTGGGCTAAATCATGGTCTAAAATCCAATTAAATTCGCCCAATACTGGTTGACCAATAAATGTGCCTGCACTAGACGCAGTATCGGCGATAATGTTGGGAGGAATCGCCCCACCGCGATCGGTCTGAAACTTAGTAGAAATATCATGTCCAGAGGGGCGTAGTTTAGCTTCATAACCATTTTTTAACAGGTTTTTCATCGCCTCACTGTAAGGGCGTAAAACTCGCTTATTATTGGCTTTAGGGTGGGGATCTTTTGATAACCACCAAACCGTATTTACAGCATCTTTCACCCGCTCTCGTCGCACTGTCACCCATTCTGCCGGGGTCGGAAGTTTGGCGGGATTATACCAGAAAATTTCTTGAGCCAGGAAAAACCCTAAACCGCCTTTTGATTTAGGTTGACAAAGCTCGATGACTAACTCAAAATGATAGAGCGATCGCACCGGAAAACCTTTCAGCCAAGTGCCACCAATATCGATAAATAGCGACCCTTGAGGCTTAAGAATCCGATAGAATTCACGGGCAAATGTCTTGAACCATTCAACATATTGATGAGCATCTACATTGCCATATTCTTTCTTTCTTACCAGGGCGAAAGGTGGGGAAGTGCAAATTAAATCGACACTTTCATCGGGCAATTCTGCCATCAGTTCTAAACTATTGCCCAAGTAGGCTGAACCTAGCTGAGTGCTGTAGTAGGGCTCACGGCTAATTTTGTTGGCGATATCAAATTGAGACACAATGGACACGATTTTGCTTTCCTCTTTGCTTTATAATACCGATTTAATTTTTATTTTTCTTAGGCTGCTGATATTTACAGATTGAGAAACTTAAGATTACTTGCGCTTAAATCTTTCTGAAATCGCCGCATTTTCTATTTGGTTCTTAAACAAATCCAGCAGATTGATAATTTCTTGGTGTAACTCTATATACTCATTCCTATCAACCCCCGAATACTCCCCGTGAGCAATTTCGTTTCTGGTTTTTAACAGCTTTTCATCGATTAAATTAGATTTCGTCTTGTACTCGGAAAAGTCTATCCCCAGAATATCAGTGATGTCTTTCAAAATGTCTGAGTTTAGATTCGATGCAGTAGATATTGGATCTTTAGGTAAATTACATCGTTGATTTAATTCTGAAATAAAAAAATCACAAACGGGTATATACAAAGATGCTTTATTGGTTTCTTTTGCCTCCTTCAGTTTTTCTTTCATGGCCAAAGCTAAAAAATTAGTAGAAATATCCTGGTAGGTAAGCTTTTTTAGCCGAACATATTCTACATAAGCGTTAGCCGCTAATTTTACGAAACCTTCCCAATGGGAATAAAGGATACATACCGCACTTCTCACTAATACCTTATGTCTTTGGTCGGAAACATCTTTTTTCGCTTCTACTAAAGATTTAATTTCGGCCAGTTCTCTTTTTCGCCAAGCCAAGTCTTGAGCTAGTTTATCGCTTAAGTTTTCAAGAGTTCGGATGCTCATGGAGCAAATACCTCTCTACCAAGCTGAATCAGATAGGGTAAGCGTCTTGCCGCATTTACTCCAGCCCCCGACCATTTTTTATAGGTTGGATGTGACCAAATAGTTTTAATTTGATTGGGTATTTTATCCGCTGAAATTGGATTTTGGTAGTGGAATCCAATTCCTAGTGCTACTACTTCATAAACAGATAATAGAAACCCTCCAAGAAATCTATCATCCTCCGCTCTATATCGCTTGAAGCTATTATCTCCCATTGCTTCATTAAGAATATTAAATGTTACATCAAACGCTTTTTCTATACGACGGTAGTCTAAATCTTCTTGAAGAGCCATTTGGCGTATGCCAACTGTTAAAAACTCGCTAACATCACCCTTTAACTCTTGAATACTTGCATCATCTCGCTCGTATAGAAGAATAAAACGCGATACTAATTCCATATCATACTGTTCTTCATACAGGCGATCGCTCAAAGCAATACAGTTTTTAAAAGACTCTCTATCTGCCAATGAACGCATCAATTTATATAAATCCTTATTCAACATTAAAACAATGCAATTTCTCACTTCTTGGGGTGTAGCGATCGAACCGCCTGTATTGAGTCGCTGAAATAGCTCATATTTAATCATTTTATCGCTTTCTTTTACCACGATATTCAAGGCGATTTTAGCTCGCTTGATTAATAGGCGTTGAAATTGAGTTAAAGAGTTGTGTTCATCATTGGGGTCATTCCACTTTTTACCTTTCAATGAAGGTAAGTATGTGGTTGCTTCTAAAGCAACAAAAGGTTGATATTCATCTGTAACATTTTGGTTCAAAATACCGACAAATTCATAAATTGTTGAGAGTCTTTGTAACCCGTCAACTACATCCCAAATACCATCATCTCTTTGACTGACAAAAATTGGGGGAATTGGGATGCCTAAAAGGATTGATTCGATAAAAGTTGATTTTTGATGATTTGACCAACGGAAAAACCTTTGAAAATCTGGGTGAATATCGATTTCACCGTCTTTATAAAGGCTGATCAACTCGCCAATAGACATTGAGTAACTATCTGTCTTAATTTCTTGTCTGATTTTGTCAATTTCTTCTTGTAGTGACATAATTGCAAATTTCCTAAGTGTTATCGTGTAACGTTTTCTGGGCAGAAGGCTAACCTTTAAATAGGATATCACGAATTGTCAGTGTGGCAACAGCCAGGGAGTCGAAAGCGTTTCTTTCTGCGCGATCGCCCCTTGTTAATTCAGCGGATGAAATAAATTAAGCGGCTTTTTTCAACTCATCAATCCTATGAAAAGGCCATGTTGAGCCATATTGTCTCTAGAATCGCGATCGCCCTAACTCTGGCATAAAAATTTAAAATTAAGTCCATCATTTTGTCCTTAATGATATAAATAAATATAGTCGTGATTACTAAGACAATGCAAGAGTCCTATTCCAACTCAGCCGGGAGGCATCTGATTGATGCCAAAATTCTCTTAGAAAACCAACGCTGGGACAACGCCGTTTACCTCGCGGGCTATGTGGTAGAATGTTCCTTTAAACTGCTGGTAGAGCAATATTTTAAGCATGATAAAAACGCCGTCAAGAAGTATGGACATGACCTCAATGAACTTGAGGGAAGGGCAATGGAAAGGTTGCGGGTTCTCTATCCCATTTTAGATCGACAACTTCCATCTGCAACAATCATTGATACTGTTTTAGCTCAGGATCACCCTGAAAGAAGATATGCCAAGTCTCCCCTTTGGACTGAGAAACAAGCAAAGTTAGCGGTTGAAGCTGCCGAAGCAATTTACCGGAAAATCATCCCAAACTTAGTGCTAAATGGCTCAATTTATAGTAAGGATATTTAATCCATGACAATCGCTTTTGGTCAAACATTAGAGAAAGTAAGGGAATGCTTTCAGGAACCAAGCATTTTCTCTGAACTTGTACCTAAGCTTGAGTCTGTCACCATTATTCGTGATGTGAATGGCAAAATTCGCCTGTTTCTTGATTTATCAGAAGGACAAACACCAGAAGCCGTTAATACAACT
Source organism: Planktothricoides raciborskii GIHE-MW2 (assembly GCF_040564635.1). NCBI lineage: Bacteria > Bacillati > Cyanobacteriota > Cyanophyceae > Oscillatoriales > Oscillatoriaceae > Planktothricoides > Planktothricoides raciborskii. The sequence goes on along the minus strand of NZ_CP159837.1, from coordinate 7,170,092 downwards.
CACCTGGATCGGTTTCTTTCTCAAAACCTTGAGCTTTATTATGGGAATGATATTTGGTTGCCTACCGGAGAACAAGATGCTTATAAAGCTTTAATTGATACGATTAAAGCCGAAAGGGAACCGGCATCTTGGGATGATGAGTCAGAGACACTTCGCTGGTATATTCTTGAGCGTCATATTGCCAAACAATCATGGACAAATAAAAACGTCGGTCAACCACCTTGGAAACCAGAATTAATCTATCAAAAATATAAGCCTGCCATCATATCTTTTTTCTCTTTTAAAGGCGGTGTGGGGCGAACAAGTACCCTGGTTGCAACCGCATTGACTTTAGCTAATAATGGTCATCGAGTGGCGATTGTCGATCTGGATTTAGAAGCACCGGGTTTGGCCACAATTTTTTTACCTGATGACTCTCATAATTTTGGGGTGATTGATTATTTATTGGAAAAGAAGGTGCAAGGAAAGAATTGGAAACTTCGCCCTCAATTGATCAATATTAGCGATCGCACTTTGCTCGGAGATGAGGGCGAAACCATCCAATTACTTCCCGCAGGAACCGTCGATCGCGATTACTTAGAAAAATTAGCCCGGTTGGACTTTCAGAACCTTGTCGATGGTGAGATCGGCAGGACAATGGGAGATATGTTAAAAGAATTAGAAAGTGCCGCCAAACCTTTAGATTTTATTCTGATGGATGCACGGGCTGGTTTTCACGATATTGGTGGCTTGGCGATCGCGAATCTTTCCCATGCAGCAGTTATTTTTAGCACGAAATCCCGTCAAAGTTGGGCGGGTTTAACCCATGTGATTCGCCATTTAGCCAGCCCTGGAGTTGATGACCGTTTGCCGTTGATTCTCGTACATTCAATGGCACCAGGATTAGGAATAACGGGCAGAGAACAAGAGTTAACCGAATTTCGAGAACAAGCCTACACCATTTTTCAAAATAACTATTATTCTGAAAATGAAACTGTCCCTAACGCCAACGATCCCGATGCGCCATTTAATCCTTTTGTTGTACCATATCAGGATATCCTCCGAGGAGACATTGCTCTATTTAGCCGAAACTCAAGCCCAGAAGAGTTAAATCGATTGTCAGATATTGTCAGAATCATGACTGATTATCCTTATCAGAATATTGCCGAAAAATTATGTTTAATTTTTGGGCGTGAATTAAACCAAGTTAATCAATGAAAACCATGAGTGAATTTAATCGACAAAATTTACTGGAATTAATTAGTAAAATTGCCCCTTCAGGGGGATCCGCTGAAGGTGAAAGCTATAATGAGGAGGAATTCTTAAAAAACTTTTTGCCGATTGCCGATTATCGCAGGGCACTAGAACCTAATATATTATTAATCCAAGGAGGGCGGGGCGTCGGCAAAACAGAATTATTCCGTTTACTAGCTATTCCTTCAGGACGGGAAGCTTTGGTGGAAAGCTTGAAAATTAGAGCATTACCTCCTTTAAGCCAAACAACATGGATCGCTGGCTTTGGGCGGACTCGCAAGGCAGAAAAGCGCTTTCCGACACCAGACATTGTTGAGTCTCTTATGCAAAATGCTACAAACATTGAATGGCGCAGTTTCTGGATTGGGTTAATGTTAGGTGTCATCCTACAGCAAGAAGACTGTAAGCTAAAAGATTTTATTTTTGCCGAAATTGATCCAGCGATCGCTTTCATTGCCCATAAACTAAAAGAAAAATTGTCCCTTTTATCTGATTGGCTGCCCTTGGTGAACGAACATCTGGAAAAATTTAATGATGTATTAGATAAATTAGATGAAAAATTAATCGAAACCGATAATTGGTTATTTGTTAGTTATGACGAATTAGATAGGTTAGTCAGTTCTTACACTGCCTTAGCCAGCCCAATTCGTGAACTTTTAGCCTTATGGCTGGATCGATCGCGCCGTTGGGAGAGAATCTGCCCGAAAATATTTTTGCGAACCGATCTATTTCGAGAAGAATTTTTGAATTTTCCCGATGCTTCTAAACTATCGGGTCATCAAATTCGCTTGGAATGGCAAAATTCCTGGCTTTATCAACTTTTAGTCAAGCGTCTCGCCAATTCTAGTAATGAAATGCGAGCATATTTACAAAACATTCCAGGTTTAATTATTGAAGAAAAAAATAGCTTGGGATGGACTGCCACATCAAACGAAAAATTGTTTGAACAACTGATCGAGATGATGATTGGTAAGTATATGGGAAATGCTCCTAAAAAAGGAATTACCTATCGTTGGATTCCTAATCACCTTCAAGATGCTGGTGGTCGAATTGCCCCACGTTCTTTTCTAAAATTATTTGCCTTAGCAGCCAGCAGAAGAATTTCCGGACAATCTGAACAGAACCTACCGGAAACCAAACTTTTGCAACCCTCTGAGTTACAGGGGGCTTTAATGGATACTTCCGAAGATCGCATTCGGGAATTACAAGAGGAATACCCCTGGTTAGAATCTCTGAAGACTAGCTTAGTGGGTTTAAATGCTCCGATGCCCAGGGAGACATTTTTAGAAGCCGTACAATCTACTCGATGGAGTGAAAGACCTGAAAAAAAACCACCGGCTAATAACTCTGAAGAAATATTGAAATATTTACTGCAAATGGGAATTGTTGAAAGTCGTTTTGATGGACGGATTAATATGCCGGAAATTTATTTATATGGCTTTCAAGTGAAACGTAAAGGAGGGGTGAAACGGCCAAAGTAAGCAGAAAAAGTAGAAAAGCGCAATTTAATTGCTTTTTGTGTCTATTTTATGCTCGGATGGAAAACCACAAAGACACAGAGAACACAAAGATATAAAATATTTTTGTTCTCTCTGTGTGAAATTGGTTAATTTTTTTAGATTTAAAACTGGGAAAGCGATCGCCTATAGTTGTCCCTATCGTTGTAGTTTTGCCCAAACAAAACCAGACCCTAATCCTTGCAAGCGGGCCATTTTAATCCACAACAGGGTCATGTGTTCTAGATGCAAACTCATGGCCAGATTTCCCGTGTCCACAGGTTCCCACCCCATTTCTATACAGAGGTTTGCCACTACCTGTTTAGCATCAGGATCGTTGCCTGCAATTAGCATCGCTGGTTTCAAGTCCCCATAACCGGGATAAGTATTATTTTCAAATTTTTCAAATCCGTAAATGGTGAAGGCTTTTACTACTTTGGCATTGGGGACAAGGTTTTGGACAAATTCACCGCCAGATTGTTCATTATTTAGTCCGTGAGTGAAACCAGCGCCAACGGGATTGGTACAATCTACTAATATTTTACCGGATAAATCTCCGGCTTCTGCCAGGGCGGTTTGATTGGCAGAAAAGGGGGTAGCTAAAAATACTATTTCCGCAGTGGCGATCGCCTCGGAAATCGCCGCCACTTGCAAATTAGGATACTTGGCTAAGGCAGCTTTTACCTTGTCGGAATTGCGATCGCGGGCGGCAATTTTCACCGTATGACCTAATCCTACTAACTGTCCGGCTAAAGCGGATCCCACTTGGCCGATGCCAATAAATGCAATGTTCATGGTATAGCCTGTTTATTTTTTTTAGAGATGTAAAAATTCATTGTTCATTCTAGGGTTCATTCCAGGGAGTTAAACGGTAGCAATTCGTCAGGAATCATCTCACATCTAGGCATCAAATGCCCGCAATTTCTACCCAAACCAACCCAGTAAAATCAATCGATAGCCGCAACAGAGATGAGTAATTCATTAAGCCCGTTACCGGGGATGAATTAACTGAATTTAGACTTAGTTTAGTATATAATAAAAATAGTATTTTTTCTTTTTACCAATTTCCTAATTACCAGTGTCCTCAATAATTCTGTATTTTTGAGGCATAGAAACTGAAAAACCCGGTTTTTGACAAAAAAAACCGGGTTTCTGGGTTTTGGGAAACGTTTCAATTAATTCTAATTTTCATTAAACGTATCTTTCAGAACTGTTCGCGCTGCCAGATGATTGCGAGTCGAAGTGAGAATTTCTGATTCTCTGGTAAGGCGATCGCTTGTACTGATCATTTCCAGCAGGTCTTGCTGTTCTTGGGGGACACCATAAAGGTTGCTGGCCACCCAATAAGACAGTTCTGTGGGCAAACTGGGAATATCGTCGGGAATTTCGATTTTTTGATCCATCAACTTGGCCGACAACCGCACCACATCCTTTAATAATTCCTCAACGTTCGCCGCTAAGGGACGTAAATCTTCAGTGGTTGGTTGATCAGAAATCCATTCTACTAAACCGACCAGATAGGGTTTTTCGCGAACGTATTCCAAAACACGGAATCGTTGCTGTCCCAAGGTCAGCATTTTCATCCGGTCATCAGGCAGGCGTTGATACTGAAGAATCTCCGCACAGCAACCAACCGTCGCCGGTTGGCGTCTTACGGGATCCCATAAGACGACCCCAAACCGGCGATCGCTCTCCAGAATCGTGTTCATCATGATTCGGTAGCGGAATTCAAAAATATGTAGAGGCAGAGGCCGACCTGGAAATAGAACTACTTCCGGTAAAGGAAACAGCGGGAGTTCCCGAACAGCAATATAGGAGGGTGGCATTTTTCCTGAAGTCTGTGCTTACTGAGCTTCTATACTTACTTTAACTTACTTGGTCAGAGTTTGCATAACTTATTCGTTGTTGTTTATTAGTTATTTGTTATTTGTCGGCTGGGCAAATTGATTTAATTTCTTGATTGATTATCAAGTGGTAGGGTGGGCAAAATTTTGCCCACCCTACGATTTAAGTCTGATGTAGAAATTTTGCCCACCCTACGATATTTTAGGGTGGGCAAATGGATAGAATTACTTAACTTGTAGTCTGATGTAGAAATTTTGCCCACCCTGCGATTTAAGTCTTTATTTATTTAACTAATAAAGCAGTAATCTTGTCTCGATAAGTTTGCCAAGCGGTGACTGCTTCGGGGTCGGAAGTTTGTCCTCGGTGTAATAAAATTACTCCATCGGTAAAGCGAATGATGCCATAAAGTCCACTATTGTGGATATTGTCAATGACTGAAATCATGTTTTTTAATAATGCCCGGTCATGTTTGAATGCAGGCTGATATTGTTCCAGTTGCCACAAGTCCGCGATCGCATATTCTGTTTGCACCACTCTGGCGCGATCGTTGCGTAATTCTAGGGCGGGAAATCGGAGAATTTCTCGACGGCTGGACAAATGGGGCACAATATAAGTAGTGGCAGAAACACTGGCATCTGGGGGAATTTCTGGCAAAACAGAATGAATTACGGCGCTATGTTGCCACCGTTGGGGCAAGGACACATAAACCCAAGGATTAATTGAGTCAGGAATAATAAAAGATAAGGTGCGATTCGGGTTAGAAGTTAGGGATAAAATAATCGATAAACCGAGACAAATTGTCCAAAATCGTTGCATGGAGACGGTGAATAACTGGGGACGATTTTTTAAGGAATTGATCCACCCTTCAAATACTTCTTTTACCACCGTAACCGGGGCAACCCACAGACTAATTTGGGTCAAGCCTCTCAGCAGCAAGTCTCGCATTGGGGCGGTTCGCAATTCTTGACGATTTGACCACCAAAGAATCATGCCGTAACAAATTCCCGGTACTACGGTCATGGCATACCGAATGTTAATTGATAAAGCGGTTTGCCCTTGTTGTAAGAAAATTGCAATTAAAGGAAAACCAGCGATCGCCCATGCTGCGGGGGCGGCTACAGGAATTAACCCAAAAGGCAACCATTGCCCCAATAAATAAAGAATTTTGCGGTCTATGGGAATCAGGAGTTTCCGCAATACTTTCCCCGGTTGGCTAATTAATGCCCACAATAAATCTAACGTGGTGGCTTGTTCTTTGGGTTCTTCCGAACCCAGCAAATGCCCAAACCTTTCCAGGGTAAATCGGCGAGCAACATCCTCAGAAAATAAGGGCATAATGATATTAGTCAACCCTAATATGTAGAGAAAACTGAGCATAGAAACCCCTAATCCTAATTTGGGATAACGTTTACTTAGGGTCAGATAAATTCCCACCCCAAATAAGGAAACTCCGCCATCTTCCCGGACTGCTAATACACAAACTGCCATCAGACAAAATAATGGCCACCAGCGTTTTTCCATTGCCAGCAGCAGGGTAAACATAAATAATGGCATTTGACAGTTATCGGCAAAATTAGAAAGGGTCGGGCCAATAATTGCATTTGCACTATAAAAGCTGACCACAATCATGGCCGCGAGGGGGGGTTGCAGATATTGTCGGGCGAGGATATATAAGACTAAACCCGCTGCGGTGACTAAGGTTACTTGTAAGACGGTTAAAGTTATGGCATTAGGAAATAGGGCGTAAATCGGTAGCCAAATTAATAAGGCTGGGGTGAAATGTTGCCCTAGTCGGTGATAGGATACGTCGGGAAATTCGCCACTGTGAACCACATTTGTGGAGAGTGAAGAGGATAAGGAACTCTGAAAAAAACGACCGTGAAGACTATTCCAATAAACCTGGTTAAAGATGCCTTGGTCAAAGGAGGCATAGAAGGTGTAGTACCGATGCACTGTTAAGGTCAAAGCGATTAGGAAAAAGGTCATTGCGGCGGCGATCGCCAATCGAAACCACGGATTTTTTGGCCAAGACAACATGACAAATTCTCACCGGATGGAAATTGCAAGAAATATTAAGCTATTTAAAGATACCGCATCAAGAAACAGGGTTTATAAATATATGTAATTTACAATTTGTAATTTGTGACTTGCAATTATTTAAACGGGATCCATTGCGGAGCGTTAGCCGTAAGGCTATACGGCAGGAAAGTCCCTAGAGACTTTTGATGGTTTACACAATTATTAAATTTTGATTTAACAATCGTAAATATTGTCTCATTTTATTATCTCATTTTTAAGCGATCACCTCATTTTCAATCCTGGAGTTTTTGCGAAATTCCGCCATCAAGTCGCCATGAAGTCAATGAGTTTGAGTAATTTGATCCTTTCTGGGCAGAAATTGGCGCATTGATCGGACTTTGCTAAAATGAAAAAATGATAAAAAACTTTGCAAATCACCGAAACAAAAACTAATATTCAGAACGAATAATTGGTGCTATAATCAAAAAAATTAATTATAGGAGACGCCACAATTATGACAAATGCAACTGTTGAAGACTGGTCTAAAGAGTTATTGAAACTACAGCGCACCATGTTTGACAAGTGGATTGAAGTGACCCCAATGGCAGCGGGAATGAAAGCCCTGAATGTCAAGGGCAGTGTGGAAGAATCGATTAAATTTGGCGAAGATATTATTGCAGCTTCCCTGGAGCTTCAATCCCAAGCCAATCAATCGACTTTGGACATTCAAAAGCTGTTTTGGGATAACTATTTCAAGAACCTGCGTCAAGCCACCCAGTATCTAGAAAAACAAGTCGAAGGAAAAGCGGCTTAAGTACGGATTCACTATTGATAGAATATTCTCAGTCACTTGAAGATAACATCAGTGTCCCAGGTACAACTGAAGAAATTCCTTCCTGGAGAAAGGGGTGTAAAAGTTAAAATTCAAACATCATCCCAAGGTCAACTGCATTTCTGATTAGCGATTTAGCTGGCGTTTGAGTAAATTTATTAAATGTTTAAATGAGCAGAAGACGGTTAGGGTAGGTGAATTGATTCCAACACGAACACGAAATATACTGAGTATTCTTGTATCAACGCACAAATCTCCTCAAATTGGGGAGATTTGTGCGTTGATCGGGGAAAATGACTATTGATGGGGTTGTTGGAAAAAAACACATGATCATGGTGGCAGTGCTAATCGGTGTCTGCGGGGAAGACGAGGCGACAAAAAATGGGGTTGACCGGGAAGCGGTGGAAACACAACCGGGGACGGTTTCGCGGCGATCGCCACAACGGGTGATGGGTAAGGTGATGGGTAATATACAGGCGATCGCCCACGCATTAGCGGAATCCCGGTCTCAACAGATAGATTCGGGGAAGTTTGCCCAACCCCAGATTACGGAATTGATTAATCCTAGTCCCGAACAGATGCGCGATCACATTCAACAGTTATTTGATCGGCCGACAGTGGATGCTCTACGTTTACTCTACTTTTGTGGATCGGCAATTGTGACGGCAACGGGTCAAGTTTATTTATGTGAAAAGACGGCGAAAGATGCGCCGCCATACCCCCTAGGGTCAGTTTTGCCGCCAAACCCGTCGATGATTTCCCTGGATTGGGTGTTGCAACAGATGGAACAAAGTAATAGCCCCCAAGGGGTAGTGATTTTGGATTGTTTGGATGTAATTTACCAGGGAAAAGAAGTTTTTGAACAGATATCCTGTCGTCGCTTTACCAAAGGGGCTTTGCTTTGTCATTTCCGCATTTGGCCAAAACCAATTTCCGAGGAGTCAATTTCCGGGGAGAAAGAGAGTCATTCGGAGGCAATTTTAAGGCAATTAATGGCAGAAGATGATTTTCCCAGTTATACCGATTATTTAGTAGCTGGACTGGCTACCGGGGCAGCGGATCTGGATCGAGATGGGGTGATTTCTCTGGGAGAATGGCATGATTATGCGGCCTATCAGTTGAGTTTGGTGACTGCTGGGATGGAGGCAGCAATGTATGCGATCGCACCAGCGGAAAAAATAGCGATCGCGGAAATCTTGAGTCTAAACGCCAATCAAGAATACTATCATACTCTGATGGAAGTCGCTAAGTCTTATCAGGGAAATTTTCCCTTGGTGGTGCAGCGAAGTCTTGATGTGCGTCGCGAAAGTTTGGGGGTGTCCCAGGCGATCGCTGCTAGTCTGGAAAAAACCGTTTTAGTCCCTTACCTTTACCATAAAGCTAAGTTAGAACTCTATAAAAAATTACGCCACAGAGTCACGAAAAAACGCGGGATAATTTCTCCCGAAAATCGTCTCTGGTTGAAGTCGCAACAAGGCATTTTAGGATTAACTGATGCGGATATTCAAAATATTGAACCGCCAGCGGTTGCTAAATCATCAAATCAGCGCCGCTTACCAGGGTTAATTATGGCCGGAATTGCCCTGACAATGTTATTTGCTGGGGGAATTTATGCCTTGCGATTAGGTGGGCGATCGGCTTTAAGAAACGCAAAACAGCCAGTCAATTTATCCCCTGCCTCGGAAACGATTAATCCTAGTCCCAACCAAGGAAATGATGTAACCGGCAACCCCAATAAAGGGAATGATGTAACCGAAAATAAGTTAACAGATCCGTTTCCTATTCCTACAAAAAAACCGATTACCCTCACGGATCATCAAGGGCCAGTTCAAGCAGTGGCGATCGCGCCTAATCAAGAAATTCTGGCTACGGGCAGTAATGACCAGACAATTAAACTATGGAACTTAGCCCCCCTTTGGCAAAATAACTCAGAAAACCCGCCATACTCTAATCAATTATTAATCGATACCCTCTCAGGACATACGGATAGAGTGAGAACTTTAGCCATTAGTTCTGATGGTCTAACTTTAGCCAGTGGGGGCAACGATCAAACTATTAAAATTTGGAATTTAAGCCCCAAAAATGAGCGATCGACTTATTTAAAATCAACCCTAACCGATCATATTGGGGCTATCTATGCCCTGGCTTTTTTGCCCAATCAAAACATATTAATTAGTGGCAGTTCTGATTGGACAATTAAAATTTGGGATTTGAATACAAATCAAGTTATCAAAACCCTAGAAGGTCATCAAGGATCGATTAGATCATTAGCGGTCAGTGCAGATGGTCATACCTTAGTCAGTGGCAGCACCGATGGCACCGTAAAAGTTTGGGATTTAAGAACTCGACGTTTACAACATACCTTAATCGGACATACAGATTTAGTTCGCACTGTCGCTATTAGTCCTGATGGGAAAATTATTGCCAGTGGCAGTTGGGATAATACCATTAAACTTTGGACGCTGCAACCGCAAACAGAAATCAGTGAATCTGCGGATTCTGATGCGGATTACTCCCCGTTTTTAATAGGGGCGATCGCTGGCCATACTGAGCATATCAATTCAGTGGCATTTACCCCCGATGGTCAAAACCTAATTAGTGCCAGTGATGACAATACAATTAAAATTTGGAAATTGCATTTATCGGCGGATCAAAAACATAAAAATAACCGCGAATTAGCGTCAGTTACAGCCACCTTTACTGACCATAGTACGGATATTTTATCCCTAGCGGTAAGTGGTAAAAATGAGCAGTTTGCCCAAAGTTATCCGCTGCTAGTTAGTGGGAGTTGGGATCATCAAATCAAAATTTGGTGGTAAAGAAACCGGGTTTTTTGCGGCATATAAAAGTTATCTGTTTATCGCCACCAAGAAACCCGGTTTCTTCTGCCAACCGCTATCCGTTGCCAACCACTATTTGAAAATAAAATAGTCAACCCATTCCCTGCCAACCGCTATCCGTTGCCAACCACTATTTGAAAATAAAATAGTCAGCCTATCCGCTGCCAACCGCTATCCGTTGCCAACCCTTATCCGATCTCAAGAAGCCAGTTACACCGTTCGCGAAGCGTCCCGGAGGGAATCGCTTACGGCGAAATTTAGCCAAAAGTCGTTGGTTTGAGACCAAAGAATTGGTGATTCCAGAAATTGTTTGGGACCTCACTACCCAAAAAGTTTTGGTGATGGAATGGTTGTATGGTAAGCCAATTTTAACCTGGGATTTTCAGTTGCCCAATGGCAATGAAGACCAAGCCAAAAAAAAGGCGATCGCGAAGCGTTGCGGATGCAATCTCGCCACCTTATTAACCCGCGTATTCTTTGAACAAATTTGTCTCGATGGCTTTTTTCATGCCGATCCCCACCCAGGCAACTTATTTTATCTCACCGATGGTCGAGTGGCTTTATTAGACTGTGGTATGATTGGCCGCCTTGATCCCGTAACCCAGAAAGTTTTAATTGAATTACTCCTAGCAATGGTAAACTTAGATGCCCAACGCTGTACCCAATTAACCTTAGAACTTTCTCCATCCCCGATTAGTATTAATTTAGCCCGCTTAGAAACCGAATATGACCGATTATTGCGAAAATATTACAATCTAAATCTATCAGAAATTAGCTTTGGTGAGTTATTTTATGAAGTGTTAGAAGCGGCCCGCAGTAACCAAGTCCTTCTTCCGGCAAACTTGGGCTTATGTGCCAAAACTTTAGCCAATTTAGAAGGGGTTGCCCGTACCCTAGATCCTGAATATAATATTTCCGAACAAATTAAACCTTTAATCACCGATTTATTTAGTCTGCAAATGATTGGATAAGCCCCAATTCCTGCCCTACTCAGAACCGCCTTAGACCTAAAAAGTTTATCCCTACAATCACCTCGACAGGTTGAAGTTTTATTAGATCGGATTACCTCGGAAAGACTGCGCTGGAATTTCCGGATCCAAGAATTAGATGACCTGCGTCGTAGTATTGATGACTCCGCGAACCGTCTGTCTTTTAGTATTTTGGTCGGTTCTTTAATCATGGGCGCCGCGATGATTTCCTCCCAAGAACCGATCGCCCAAGTTTATTGGGTCAGTGAGGCGTTATTTGCCGCCGCCAGCTTATTAGGTTTATGGTTAATCATCAGTATGGCGATTCCCTCCGGGACGCTTCGCGAACAGGAAAATTAAGTTAAAGATTTTGTAAATTTTTGTGATTTCTTGACAATTAACTTGACATTGTGGTTTATTTTTGCGATAATGCTCATAATAAAGTAATAATAAAAATATGTGCAAATTTTACCACATATTCCCCATATATCTCGGTAAAAAGTGTCTAAAATTATTCGATTAACGGAAAAATTTAACAATTTTTCAGCCAATAATTAAGCCCGGTGCGATCAAACTGACTTACTGAAATTCCCAAAGTCAAAAATCAGGGTGGGTTCACGCAAACATTGCGCAAAAATCCTTATAATTCGTCAGTTGAGCGGACTTGTTTGAGCCTAGCTGATCATACGAGGAGCCACTAATGCCTGTGATTAAAAACAAAAACGAGCCATCAAAAACCAAAGCTCAGAAAGAATCCTCTTTAAAAAAGCAGGCCATCCGTGGCACAGCCTGGACAATCATTGGTTATGGAGGAGGTCAAGCACTACGTTTGGGCAGTAACATAATTTTGACTCGTTTGCTAGTGCCAGAACTTTTTGGTTTGATGGCTTTAGTCAATACCTTCATCACAGGTCTCACATTATTCTCTGATATTGGCATTAAACCCAGTATTATTCGTAGTAGCCGCTGGAATGACCCGCTGTTTCTCAATACAGCTTGGACTTTACAAGTAATGCGCGGTTTTTGGTTATGGTTTGCTTGCTGCCTAATTACGATTCCAGTGGCAAAATTCTATGAAGAACCTAGGTTTCTATGGTTAATTCCAGTGGTTGGTTTCACAACGGTCATTGGCGGCTTTAACTCTACTTCCTTAGCGACACTCAACCGCAAAGTGGAACTGGGTAAGTTAACCAAACTGGATTTTAAAACCCAGACATTGAGTTTAGCTGTGACGATTATCTGGGCTTATTTCAAGCAAACCATCTGGGCACTTGTAGGCGGAATGATCGTCTCTAGATTTATGTCCATGTTTTGGAGTCATCAATTAGCTCCTGAAACCTCAAACCGCTTTGCTTGGGATAAAACCGCAGTCAAAGAACTCCTGTCCTTTGGCAAGTGGATATTTTTATCCACCATGATGACCTTTTTGGCTGCCCAAGCCGATAGACTGATGCTCGGTAAATTGTTGTCCTTGGAAATGTTAGGAGTATATACCATCGCATTTACTTTTGCGGATATCCCGCGACAATTTGTTAAGAAATTAAGTGATCAAGTGATGTTTCCGATTCTATCCCAGAAAGCGGATCTGCCCAGGGAAGAACTGAGAAGAAAAATTCTCAAAAAGCGCTGGCTATTACTGACTGGCATGGCATTGATCGTTACTTTTTTAGGATGTTTTGGCGATATAATTGTCTTGCTCTTATATGACCACCGGTACAAAGATGCTGCTTGGATGTTACCCATTTTATCATTAGGTCTTTGGCCTTTGTTGCTGCATATAACAGTTAATCCCAGTCTATATGCAATTGGCAAACCTGTCTATGTTGCATTTGGCAATGCTTTAAAATTTTTATATATGATTGTTGTTTTACCGCTTGGCTATTCTTTGATGGGATTAGTCGGATCTATTATTGTCTTAGCCTTTAATGATTTGCCTTCTTATGTAGCGATTAATTTTGGTTTATGCCGAGAAGGTTTGACGGGAATCGGTCAAGATATTTTAGCCACCCTGATGTTAATCAGCTTATTTGCTGTAGTTTTAAGCATTCGATATAGTTTGGGTCTAGGAAATCCAATTGCAGGCATTTTATCCTAATTTTCTGAAAATGAGACGATAAAAGCCTTTACACAAATTGATGTAAAAAATAATATTGACTAGGGAAAGAATAAATGTCTCAACCAGTGGATTTACTCTTAATTACATGGAATCGCCGGGAGTATCTTGAAAAAACGATCCCAAACCTCCTAAGTGATCCCAGTGATTTTCGTTTATATTGTTGGGATAATGGCTCTCGTGATGGAACCGCAGATTTACTAAAATCTCTTCAGGATTGCCGAGTGGTTCAGCGACATTTTAATCAGGAAAATGTTGGCCAATATGATCCTTGTATGTGGTTTTTACAAGAAGCGAGTAGTGATATCGTCGGAAAAGTAGATGATGATATTTTGCTGCCTCAAGGCTGGACAGAACGAATTGCACCAATGCTTCGGAAAGAACCAAAGTTTGGCATGTTGGGTTGCTGGATTTTTATGCCGGAAGATTGGGATGAAAATCTTGCCCATAAAAATATTATTGAGCTATCTAATGAACGAGTTTTCCGCACACTTACAGTTCAAGGGCAATCATTTTTGGCCAGAAAAGAATACCTGATTCGTTATAAACAAACGCTGAACTTACCACAAGAAAAGCTCAAGTGTGGCTTGCCAGTCCATACACTGTCGATGTCGCTTGATGGGTTGGTAAGCGGTTATCCTGTGCCACTACTTTATGCGCATAATATGGATGATCCGCGATCGCCCATGAATGTAAAGACGAAATCGGGAACACTTCAGTCAGAATCAGCTTTATCGGCACGTAACCGAGGATTTCAATCAGTCGAAGACTACACAGCATGGATTACAGCGGATGCGCGTCGTCGTCAAAAATATCCATTTTATCAATTGTTGGCATGGAAAAAACTTGAGCGAGATAATACCCTGATTGGCAAAATTAAACGCAAGCTGTTAAAGCCTTTTTTAGCTCCGAAATAGACCAAGACAGTTCCTCAGACCATGCCGTTCACTTTCATTTTATCTATGGTTTCTGCTTATGAGTCCTCAAGCACAACTGGTCATGCTGCTTTGGCTGCCATTTGTCTTGTATATTTTTAAACGCTATTCACCCTCAGTCGGGGTGATGGTTGGGATTATTGGAGGTTGGCTGTTTCTTCCTTGGAAATCAGGATTCAAAATCCCGCTACTTCCTGCGTACGATAAAATGGGTGCAACTGGCTATTCGGCATTAGTTGGGGTGGCCATCTTTGATTCTCAACGCTTCAATAAGTTCAAATTAGGTTCGCTAGAATACCCAATGCTCCTCTGGTGTATCAGTTCATTCATCAGTTCAATCAGCAATGGGCTAGGACCTTACGATGGATTAGCTTCATCCCTGGCTAAAACCATGACTTGGGGAGTGCCTTATTTTTTGGGTCGGATTTATTTCAATAATCTGGCGGGGATTCGCGAGTTGGCCATTGGTATATTTGCTGCTGGAGTTATTTACGTTCCTTTGGCTCTTTACGAAATTCGCATGAGTCCCGTATTGCATAAGATGATCTATGGCGGCTATCCCCGTGGAATCGCTTCGATCATGCAAGCAAAACGATATGGAGGATTTAGACCGTTTGTGTTTATGGAACATGGGCTGGAGTTGGGTGTTTGGTTCATGGCCACGAGCTTAATTGGAATTTGGCTGTGGAGAAGTGGGGTGTTGAAAAAATTATGGAATCAGCCCATGATCTTACTGATTCCTTTGATGCTGATTACATTTGTGTTGGTGAAATCAACTGGAGCTTGGGGATTACTGGGTTTCGGGTTAACGATTATGCTAGTTGCTCAGTTTTTAAAGTTATCACTCCCTTTAGTCGGTTTAGTATTACTGATTTTTTATTACTTATATATTGCTTGTACTGGTTTATTTCATGGAGGTGATATCATTGCTTTTTTGTACCAGCTAGGAATACCATACGAGCGAGTATCTTCTCTTGAATTTAGATTTGCTAATGAAGAAATTATGGGAGGATGGGCTCGTCATAGAATTCTTTTTGGCTGGGGAGGATGGGGGAGAAACTTTCCTCCTGACTTTGAAACGATTCCCGATAGCTTATATATTCAAATTTTTGGTGTCAATGGTATGTTTGGTGTGTTGACTTGGGGACTTGCTATTCTTTTACCTGTCTGTTGTTTTTGCTTACGTTATCCTGCCAAAAATTGGTTTCACCCCAAGGTAGCACCTGCGGCAGCGATCGCAACTGTCTTGCCATTGTACGTCCTAGATTGCCTACAAAACTCAATGATTAACCCTATCTATGCTTTCATGTGTGGCGGTTTAACAGGAGTGGCATCAAGTCCTCCAGAAAGCTTAAAAGATAAACCATCAAAAAAATCATCAAAACCCAGGTACGCCAAATCTACTCCGCAACAAAGTCAAGTGAGAAAAGGACGGAACCGACAGGGACACCGAAGAAATAAAGTCCGAAGATCACCCAAAAATATGATATGATTCACAAGAAATCACGGATCATAGTTCAGATAAGCAGTCATGCCAAATAAATTGCACACCCTGATTCGCTGAAACCCTTGCAACGACCATTCCGTTGGGATGAAATTATTTTTGTCCTCTTGCTTAAAAACGGAGCAGTGATTTTAAGATTTTTTTTGATTTAAAACAATTGAAAAATATGTAAAGTATATAATATTTTTTTTTGATTCCTTCATCTAGGATAAGGAGCAAGTAAAATAGGCTAAAATCAAATTTATACCATATACAAAAAATCATGCAACACTAGGGTACGCCCAAATTAATCTCGTAATTGTATCAATAATTTTTAATTTGGTATTCAAAGCTAAATTAATAAAAAATATTCAGCAAAAAAATAATATAACAGAGTAAAATATGATAAATTAATGAACAAACATAAAAATTATTTTGACAAGAATTTTTTTGTGAAGAATAAAACATGATGCGTCTTGCTATTGTTATCATTAACTATCGGACACCTAAACTGGTAATCGATTGTTTAGGCTCGCTGGAAAATGAAATCACCGTCAATCGCGATTGTGTGGTTGTGGTCGATAATTGTTCTGGAGATAACTCAGTCGATCAAATTGAGCAGGCCATTACTGACCACCAATGGTCACAGTGGGTTAAGCTCATCCCTTCTCCCGTCAATGGGGGATTTTCTGCTGGGAATAATCTGGGGATTCAAGCGGTTAATGCTGAGGCTTATATCTTGTTAAATAGTGATACGATTGTGCGACCAGGGGCGATCGCCTCCCTGCTGGCCGCCATGCAAAGCCATCCCGGTGTGGGTCTGATTAGTCCACGTTTGGAGGAACCAGACGGCACTCCCCAGATTAGCTGTTTTCGCGACTCTTCACCGATTACTGAGTTTATCCGAGCCGCCGCGACAGGAGTGATTACTCAGCTATTAAAACGATATGATATCCCAATTCCGGTATCGGACGAACCCATCGAACCCGATTGGACTGCCTTTGCTTGTGTGTTAATTCGCGCTGAAGTGATTAAACAGGTGGGTTTGATGGATCAAGGATATTTTATGTATCGTGAGGATAATGACTATTGTCGCCGTGCCCGGAATGCTGGGTGGAAAATATTATATTGGCCAACAGCCAGAGTGGTTCATTTGGTCGGTGGTAGTGGATCCGTTCAGTCCGATTTGGCGAAGAGAAAACGTCCTCCAGCCTATTTATATGCTTCTCGGTCTCGGTATTTTGCCAAGCACTATGGTCAAGCTGGACTTTTGATGGCCAATTTACTTTGGCTTGCTGGTCGGACTATTTCTCTGAGTCGTGAAATAATTGGGAAGAAACAGCCCCATACTTGTGAATACCAAGCTCGTGATATTTGGCTCAACTGCTGGCAACCGATGAAATCCCCCAAATTACCTGGGCAAACTAATTAATCAGCAGCAAAGAGAATTGATTAGGGAGAGAAAAAATTTATGATTATCCCCAGTTTATTGACTACAGTCGTTATCGTTTTCAACTGAAGCCTTATTTGCCTGAATCAGCCGTTATTTGATCAATATAGCGTGTTGCCGGTCTTTGTTGTACGATTATTTGATCAATCAAAAGAAGAGTTGGAATGTTTTTGTCAATTGATTGGTTGCAACGATAGAATATTATAAAGGAAAAAAACTGATTATGGTCACAAAGCAAGATCCGATAACAAGTGAACCAGAACCAGAAGCCAATAATGATCTAGGACTCTGGGAGCAAATCAAAGAAGATTGGATAGCTCATAAGTGCGATTGGACAAAGCCGGGATTTCGGGCAATAGCAGTTCAGCGATTTGGGGTCTGGAGAATGAAGATTCAGCCAAAGCTACTTCGGGCGCCCTTTAGTCTTCTTTACCAGGCTTTTTATCGGAAGATCCGAAACACCTATGGGATTGAATTGCCCTACACGGCGAAGCTTGGTCGCCGTGTAATTATTGAGCATCAACATGGGATTATTATTCATGGGTGGGCTGTAATTGGCAACGATTGTGTTATTCGTCAAGGTGTGACAATTGGGAATCGTTACCGGGAGCGTCCAAAGGATGCCCCAAAGCTTGGTCAGCGGGTTAATGTCGGTGCAGGGGCAAAAATATTGGGTAATGTAACCATTGGTGATGATGTCAACATTGGGGCCAATGCTGTGGTGCTATCAGATATTCCTTCTGGAAAAACTGTTGTTGGCATTCCGGCAAAAATTATTAACAGCAAAAATTCCCCAGACAATGCTTAGATAAGAAATATGGACTGCCTATAAATTGGTTAGTAGATCAGAAATTCTCACAAGCTTTCGATACTGTGATGCTGAAATATATTCACAACCAGATGGTGAATGTCCTTTGGCTTTCTGGTCGGAGTAGTTCTCTGAGTCGTGAAATAATTGGTAAGAAACAGCCCCATACTTGTGAATACCAAGCTCTTGATATTTGGATCAACTTGTGGGAAGCGATGAAGCCCCCCAAATTACCTGGGCAAGATAATTAATCAGCGGGAGAAAAAATTGATGAGCGATCGCCCACACTTTATCATCATTGGCGCCATGAAATGCGCCACCAGTAGCTTGCATAAGCAACTTGCTTTGCCACCCGGTATTTTTATGTCTGAACTGAAAGAACCCAACTTTTTCAGTAATGATGAGCAGTACGCTCAGGGAATTGAATGGGATCAATCCCACTTGGCTGCCGCTGATACCCATGACCTCTTTGGTGAGTCGAGTACCCATTACACCAAGTTACCCACCTACCCACAGATCATCACACGACTTCAAAAACATTTGCCTGACGTGAAGCTAATTTATGTTATGCGCCATCTGATTGACCGACGGGTATCCCAATATATCCAAGAATGGAGTGAATGCCGGATTTCTGTGGAAATCAATCAAGCGATTTATAACCATCCCGAGTTGATTGACTACAGTCGTTATAGTTTTCAGATCAAGTCTTATTTTGAAGCTTTTGGTCAAGATCGCGTGTTGCCGGTGTTTTTTGAACGGTTATTTTATCAGCCACAGACCGAGTTGGAACGGATTTGTCAATTTATTGGTTACAAGGGTCAACCGATTTGGGATGCACAAGTGAACGCTCAAAATATTTCTAATCAGCGAATGCGGAAGAGTGCATGGCGGGACGTTTTGGTTGAGCTTCCTTTCTTAAGCAAGGGGACAAAAATAATTGCATCCCAACGGAATAGTCGGTGCAAGGGTTTCAGCGAATCAGGGTGTGCAATTTATTTGGCATGACTGCTTAAAACAAATTCGCCAGAACTTAATCCCCAAGAATTTTCGCACTGGGGTACGCAGTTTGTGGACTTTGCAACAGCGACCAGAACTGAAATCAGAACAGGTGGCATACTTATAGGGGATGTTTAATCAAGACCCGGGGCTTCTGGGATCTTGGTTGGGCATTGAATTGTCTTATGAGACGTTTAAAAATACTGTAAAGGCTCGTTCCTATCAATGGATTGACCGTTCTGATGTGATACAACCGAAACAGTAGCAAAGTAATGACCTAAGATCAGACCTTAAACCTGGGAGAGGAAGCATGAGTAAACTTGGCATCGTTATAATTGGTCGCAATGAGGGAGAACGTCTGCGTCGTTCACTCAACGCAGCGCTGGGCAAAGGACATCATATTGTTTATGTCGATTCTGCATCGACTGATGGCAGTGTCGAGTTGGCTAAAGAGATGGGAATCGATGTGGTAGAACTTGACCCCTCAAAACCTTTTGCCTCACCGCGATCGCGCCATGAAGGTTTCCAGCATTTAATCAAAGTGGATCCCGAAATAAAATACGTTCAATTCATTGATGGTGATTGTGAACTGATTTCTGGGTGGCTGGAACGTGGGGTTAGTGAACTGGATGCGCGATCGGATATTGCCGTGGTATCCGGAAGACGGCGAGAACGCTTTCCGGAAAGCTCGATTTATAATCGACTTGCCGATATTGAGTGGGACACGCCCATTGGGGAAGTCAAATATTGCCACGGTGACGCCATGATGCGGGTGGCAGCCTATCAGCAAGTTGGCGGTTTTAATCCCGGTTTAATTGGTGGGGGTGAACCGGAACTATGTGTCAGGTTCCGTCGCGAAGGCTGGAAAATTCTGCGAGTTGATTGCGAAATGACCTGGCATGATGCAGATATCACCCGTTTCAGTCAGTGGTGGAAACGGAATATTCGAGTGGGTCACGCTTATGCCGAAGGTTCTTGGCTGCAAGGTCGCAGCCCCCAACGTCATTGGGTCAAAGAAAGCCGCAGTATTTGGTTTTGGGGCTTAGTTGTGCCTTTAATTGCTTTAGTATTGGCATGGCCAACTAAAGGCTTAAGTTTATTATTATTGTTAGGATATCCGATTTTAACCTATCGGATTTACTGTCGAACTATACAACAAAGAGGACTTACCTCAGCAGATGCTTTTTTGTTTGCTTGGACTTGTGTAGTGGCGAAATTCCCGTTGGTACAAGGCCAGCTAAATTTTCATCTGAATCGCTTGATTGGCCGTCAGACCAAACTGGTTGAATACAAAGATGTTTCCCAGATCGAGCGAGATCCTCAAGTAACACCCTAGACTGCTGATATAAGCGAAGCGTTCAGTTTTTATCATTTGTTCAGAGAGATACTAAGAGCCTAATATGAGCCGGAAAAAACTAAAACTTTTATTGATTATTGAACAATGTAATCCCGAAAAATCATCAGTCCCTTTAGAGGGGTACAATTACTTTCATGAAATTAATCAGTTATTCGATGCCACTTTGGTCACTCACGAAAGAAATCAAAAAGCTCTGGAAAAACTGGGATATAAAAATATTGTTTATATGCTTGAAAGTGACTTGAATAAAAAATATCATCGCTTAGTTTCCCATGTAACAACGATTAGAGGTAAAAGAAATTGGCCTTTGTATAATGCTTTGCGTTATCCAATTTATGCCGAATTTAATCAAAAAGTCTATCAACAGTTTAAACAGCAAATTCTGCAAGGGGAATATGATATCGTTCACGCTTTGACCCCGATGATGCCGAGATACCCCGTCAAAGCGGTTAAACTTTGTCAAAAAACCCCGTTTATCATTGGCCCGGTTAATGGGGGAGTCCCTTTTCCTGCTGGGTTTGAAGAAATTGCTAAACAGGAATTTGCTCAGTTTAATTTTTTAAGGACTTTGGGTCGCTATTTAATCCCCGGTTATGTAGAAACTTACAAAAAAGCCGATCGCGTTTTGGCTGGTTCAACCTATACCTTAAACAATTTAAAAGAAATGTTTTCTCTGTCCGATGACCGGATTAGTCTATTTTATGAAAATGGCATTACAAGCAATTTTTTAGAAACCGAAAAATCCTTGACTCCCAAAGAAAAAGTCCACCTGCTATTTGTCGGCAGACTGGTGCCTTACAAGGGAGCAGATATGGTCATGGAAGCCTTGGGACGTTTAGAACCATCTCTGCAAAATAAAATTATATTTACCATTGTGGGGGATGGCTCAGAAAAAAGGTTCTTAGAACAAAAATCCCAAGAACTTGGTTTGACTCATTTGGTAAATTTTGCCGGATGGGTGACACAACAACAGACCCTCGAATACTATCAAAATTCTGATATTTTTTGCTTTCCCTCTATCCGAGAATTTGGCGGGGCTGTGGTACTCGAAGCAATGGCTTGTGGCTTGCCTTGTATTGTGGTGAATAATGGGGGAATTGGAGAATATGTGACGGAAGAAACTGGGTTTAAAATTGAGCCAAAATCAAAAGATCATTTAATTTTAGAATTGGTTAATTGCATTAAAGTTTTAGTCGAAGATGATAGTCTGAGAAACGAGATGTCTTGGAAATCCAGAGAACGAGTGAGAGAATTTACCTGGCAAAATAAAGCGCAGGCGATCGCACAGATTTATGAGGAGATTTTGAAAAAATAAAACCTGACTGATTAACTGAATAATTATTCAAGTTAAAATTAAAACCGATTAAATAATAATTCCTGATTAATTGGATTTAAACACTCAAAAAATAATTCAAGGAGAATGATGAAAAACTGGATTGGATATTTGATACCAGAATTTCCTGGACAAACACATATTTTTTACTGGCGGGAACGGGAAGCGCTGGCTGAAATGGGGATTAAAACTGATTTGGTATCTACTCGGCGTCCCCCCAAGGGAATTGCGGCTCATGTTTGGGCAGAGGAAGCTCAAAAAAATACTTCTTATCTAGCACCACTTTCTTTTCAAGATATTGTTGTTGCCAGCATAGAAATCCTCAAAGCTCGACCCGTTGCTTGGTTCAATTGCCTGAAAAGCATCATGCAATCTCAGGACACATCTTGGAGTCAGAAACTTCGTCTGTTAGCTTTGGCTTTTATTGCCGGAAAACTTGTGTGGGTGGGTCGAAAAAACGGCTGGGATCATATCCACGTTCATTCTTGTGCTGATGCTGCCAATATTGCGATGTTTGCCTCAATTCTTTCCCCTCTGACTTATAGTCTGACGCACCTCGGCCCGACCTTAGAAACCTATGGACCGAATCAAAAACAAAAATGGCAGCACGCATCATTTGCCATCATCGAATCGGAAATGCTGCTCAAACGCGCTACCGAGAAGTTGGGTGATTGTCTTCCCGATCAAATTGCGATTTCGCCAATGGGTGTAAATCTTGACGAAATCAAACGTCATAGTCCTTATAAGCCTTGGGATGGAACTGGTCCGTGCAAAATATTCTCTTGTGGACGGCTTAATCGTGTCAAGGGACATAACTATTTGATAGAAACAGTGGAACAACTCAGAAAACAAGGGTTTGATATTCGGTTGCAAATTGCTGGGGAAGACGAACAGGGTGGCAGTGGATATCATCAGGAACTGGAGAAAATAATCCGAGAAAAGTCTTTGTCTGAATCGATTGAGCTTTTAGGCGCAGTTCCTGAACCAAGAATTCGTCAAGGTCTTGAAGAAGCGCATATTTTTGCTTTGGCTAGTTTAAATGAAGGCACTTCGATTGCCATCATGGAAGCACTGGCGATGGAAATGCCGGTAATTGTGACGGCTGTGGGTGGCACCCCAGACATGGTTGATGATGGAGTTGATGGGATCCTGGTTCCGGCCAAACAACCAGCCGCCATGACTGATGCGATCGCCAACGTCTTACAAAATCCAGAACTTGCCTTGAATCTGAGTCGAGAGTCTCGGAAAAAAATCGCGGCTAAATATTACCACCGACAGAGTGCTGAGACTTTAGCTAAACTTTTAGAACAGCTATCTTAATCTCTGGTTAATTTGAGGTTTTGTCAATTTACTTTGAGGAATTTATGATGCTAAACCATCGAAAAATCAGACTATTGATGCTGATGCCCAATCTGCATGGTGGTGGGGCTGAAAAAGCGGTTTTAACCTTGTATCGTTCTCTAGACACGAATAAGTTTGAACTGTCGATATTAGCCCATGAAAAATGGGGCAGCTTGTTGCATGACTTAGATGATAGTATTAATATTAAGTTTGTGCATGAAAGAAAATACAAACGAACAGACCTCCCCGGCTTGCTGTTCGCCACAATTCATCATGCTAAGTCTACAGATATTATTCTGGGTGCGAATGAGGGACGTGCAACTTTCTTTGGTTTAATCGCAGCCAAATTACTCCGCAAACCGATTGTGGGTTGGTTACATAATGATTGGAGTCAGTTTAGAAAATTGACTAGCTGGAGACAAATACTATCCCTGAAATTATATGGCTATTTTGATCGGGTTGTCGCCTGCTCTCAAGGGGTTGCTGACAGCTTCTCAAAAATAGTTGACTTAGATTCGTCTCGGATTCAAACAATTTATAATGGAATTTCAGGGGATCTGATTCGCCAACGGACGCAAGAACCTCTCCCCGATCAATTTACCAGTATTTTTGAACAGCCAACGATCATCACAGCGGGTCGATTGGATTATCCGAAAGCTCAAGAGTATCTCATTGAAGCCCATGCTTTCCTCATTAATAAAGGAATTAAACATAATTTAGTGATTCTAGGTCAAGGGGGACTGCTAAACTCACTCAAACAACAAGTAAATCATCTTGGGGTTTCCAATTCCGTTCATTTCCTGGGTTTTCAAAATAATCCCCACATGTTTATAAAAAATGCAACGGTCTTTGCTTTGTCGTCTCGATTTGAGGGCTTCCCGCTTGTGATTGCAGAAACTTTGTTTTGCGGAACGCCGATTGTCTCAACCGATTGTCCTTCCGGTCCCAATGAGGCTTTAGAAGGAGGAAAATATGGGATTTTAGTCATACCAGAAGATCCCAAGGCACTTGCAGATGGTCTGGAAGAATTGTTATGCAATCCGACAAAACGCGCAAAGTTTTCCCAACTGGGTCTTGAACGTAGTGAAGCTTTTGAGCAAAAGTATATTGCACGAGAATGGGAAAGCCTATTTGAAGAAGTTGCCCACAGCAGAGGGATTGGCAAATCAGAGAATTTTGAGGAAAAGTTTGACCGTTGATTTTCTACTTATGACCCCGACCACTCACTCGCCGATTGTGGATAAAATCAGGAGAGCAACCAATTGCTGCGGTTAAAATTAAATTGCCTTTGGCTGTGGCTTTATGGTTTCGTCCACCCAGAGTCAGAAGAAGCCTAATAAGTCGATTCTGCCAAAGGTTAGCACTGAGTTATTCAGTCTGGTTTTAGCCGACTTGGCTCGAGAATTTGACCTGAACAAAAATAAGCGGATCCTACTGGTGCTAGATCAAGCACGATCGCATACCACCGAAAAGCTGATTTTACCTGAAGTCATTGACTTGTTTTTTCTCCCCAGTCCCAAGTCCTGAACTACAACCGGCGGAATATTTGTGGCCTTTGACCAACGAAGCTTTAGCGAACTATTCACTACTAATACTTAGATGAATTGGAAAATTTACTGCTTTATCGTTGTCAAAAAATTATGAAGCAACAAAACCTGGTTCAGGGGTTAACCTGTTTTCATTGGTGGCCGAAAACCCCTTCGGCACTTAATCATCACTAATTGTCCGGACTTGATATTAATCCTCCCCATGAAAAATTGATTATTTTGTGATTAGACCCTCACTGGATGGCACAGAAGCCAGAAGTAGGCTTTACCGGAAAATCCGATCATCTATCCTCTCCCTGCATATACTCCCGACCTCAATCCAATGGAATGTATTTGGCCTTTATTAAGAAAACAATTAGCCAATAAAGCATTTAACAATCTCGAAGAAGAAGTGTTTGGTTAATGGATAACTAGGCGATAGTGAAAGGGGCAGAAGGATTTAAGTGGCTTCAAACTTTGAAACGCCATGTAATAAGACTAAGTTTACCAACTTGGTATTCATATATAATCGTTTTTGCAGTCTAACGAAGCCACCAGGACTTGGCTTGGTTTTCCAGCTAGATAGCGGATGATCAATCAGCTTTTATAGATTTATGGTTCACTTTCAGGAATCGTCTCTAAGCGCTTGCCGAGCTTCAACCGCTCAAATTGCCACGCATGTAAAGATTTTCTGAACGGCATATTTTCGTATCTTGGCATTGATTCAAGCATCGCTTTGAAGTATCCAATTACAATAAACAGCCCACCGAGAACAAATGGTCGCTCAAACAATCGATAGACACCGATCGCAAAAATATATAAAGGATGAGTTCCCATAAAATACTGACCTTTTCCCCACCGCATTCTGCCATATAAAATATTTTTATGTGACGATCCCATAAGTCGCTTGTGAATAAAATTTAGGTCAGGATGTCTGATACTCATGGTTCTCCATCCTTCCATACGACAGCGATGAAAAGCGATCCCATCCCAATGTACTTCTCGGACAAAACCTCCCATATCCTCGAAGCATTGACGACGATAAAAGTTAATTTGTCCGGCGACCATTTCATCATTGGTGCGTTCTTCAATTAGTTTCCCTTCTTCTTCTAAGAAAGGTTTGCCACTCGCGGCACCTAGATAAGGATCCTTGGCAAAAAAACTTAGTAGAGTTTCAAAGTATTTTTCGCCAAATTCAATATCTGCATCCATTTTACAGATAAAATCATACTCATCGGTTTTGATGCGTTCATATCCGTAGTAAAATGCTTCAACCACTCCAGGGCCAACCGCTCGATCCCCTCTATTTGGTTTTTGCTCTAAATGAATCCAGTCATGCTCTTGAGCCGCTTTTTTGATGATTTCGGGAGTGCGATCGGTGGAACCATCATCAACAATCACCCATTCAACCGGGATAACTGTTTGAGAAATCATTGACTTGATGATTCCTCCAATAAATTCCTCTTCATCTCTTACGGGAGAAATGATAACAATCCGATTACCTGAATTATTCATTGTCTTTGTTGCTTTAAATGTGTAAATCTATTTTAGTTTAGCTAATTTGATTAAAAATGTCTAACAACCGATCGATATTCTTATCCTGGTCAAACTCATCAACAATCCTTTGTCTAGCTGCCTTGGTGATTTGGGCAATCGGTTTGGAACCATTTAAAACGCGCTCGATCGCTTCAGTTAATGATTCGGGATCGTTTGGTTTTGCTAAAAAACCAGAAACACCATCTTGGATTAACTCTGGAATCCCCGAAATCTCAGTTGAAACCACTGGAATTCCCACTGCCATCGCTTCCATCAGAACTACTGGAATCCCATCTTGATCTCCATTCCTATCCTCTTTGCAGGCTAACACAAAAATATCTGCTTGTCTCATCCAAGAAAAAACATCGTCGTGGGCGATCGCCCCCTTAAAATTTATTTTTGAAGTCAAATTATGCTGTGAAACCAAACTTTTTAATTCGTTTATCAATAAACCATCCCCCGCAATTTCCCCTGAAAAATCCTTCCGACCTTCTGCCAAATTCTTTAAAGACAAAATCAGCGTGTCCATTCCTTTTTTCTCGACGAGCCTTCCCAAAGAAATAATCACAGGTTGTTTATTGGTATGTTTTTGATGGTCAATAAACTCGTATTTCTTAGTATCGATGCCGCATCTGACCAATTTAATTTTTCGAGGGTCTAATCCTTGACTTACCATGAATTTACGATTGTATTCTGAAATGGTTATTGCCGCTTTTGATCGGTTGACTTTTTCTTTGAGTAAAAGACCTCGTTCAAATAAATCGTTGGCATGGGATGTAAACGTAAAAGGAATCTTGCTAAGTGAAGACGCATACATCCCAATTTGTGTCGGCACATGAGCGAAATGAATATGTAAATGTTGACATTGATGTTCTTCTAGAATTTTTGCTACCTGACTAGCTTGAAAAAAATGGTAAAGCAATTTTAGCGCCTCTGGATTGATTAATCCAATTTGCCACATATCACTCAACAATAAAAATAAAGTAATCAGGTAGCGACTTGGATGTCTGAAAAAAACTTTCAAATTACTTACAATCACCGAAGTAAATTTTTGCTGATATAAAAAATGAGTATTTTCTAATATTTTTTTTAATTCTGCTTCTTTGGCCGGGACAATCGGATAGTGAACCGACATGGTAATCACTTGTAAGCCTCTTTCCTGGAGAGCCAAAATTTCGTTATATATAAATGTAGCAGAAAGTGATGGAATTTCCGAAGCAAGGTATGCTATTGTCTGCTTAAACATGATGTCATTGACCTTTGGATATTTGATTGTTTATTTAACAAAAATTAATAAGATATAAAATTTTATAACCCCCCTTATATAATTTTCAAGAATTTGAAAAGTCATTGAAAATTAAAATTGTCGCTGCGACGATTGATATCACAATTTATAGCCCAGGAACAAGTAACTGATTGATTAATATAGTTTCAGGCAAAAATCATCCCTTGGTCAACTAGATATCTGGGCATAAAACCGGTTTCTAGTTTAAATAGTCTATATTAGAAACCCCCTATTGTTGACGCAACGAATTGCACGTCTATTATCGGTGATGCATATGCGTAATGACCCTAGCCCCAGTCTACCATCAGATCGCGATTCCTGCCAGTGTTCCTGTTTTTGGCTTTGTATTTTGATTTGGGCACAGTGATCCTGAGCGATCGCCTCTCTCTCCCAGCAATATGGGCTTTAATATTTTACCACTGCTGTTTAAACGCACCCTGCGATTATGATCTTGGCATCGCTAGATCTCCATATCGAACAGGATAAATCAGGGGCAACGGGCAAAAAGATTCTTTTGTTAGTAAATCTAAACTTTACGGCAGAGCGATCACCGAACTTACGCTGATCGATGGGATGTCACGGTATCCTGATAGGATGCTTTATTGCCCCTGGGCTCAAAGTTATTTATTGACCTAGGGATGAAAATTTTGGCCACATTCAACTAGATTATTTCTGATGGGATTTGGGGGATCGCCAATTAATTCTACCGTGCCATTAGCAGTAATGACCCACCCGGTTGCTTCGGTGATTTCATCAGGGCGATTCTCGTTGCGCGTCCCCTGTGCGGAATCGCTCCTGGGAAAGGCCGTGAATTTTGCGGAAGAAGGGGAAAAACTTGCCGGTTCATTATCTCCGACTAAAGAAATATCTCGCCAATCCTGCCAGACAGTGGTGCTGCGGATGACTGAAGTGGGATCTGGTGGTAAACCCCCCCGTCCGGTGACAATAAAAGAATTGCCTTGGTTAGCCGCGCATCCGGTGACAATTCTTTTGGTAGGATCGGTGACATTTTCGGGTAATTTAATCAGCCCGTAAGTCGGATCTACATCAGGATTATTAATTGTCACCGTTCCCGAAAGTCCAAATTCAGAACTAGCGGTAATATCACTTTCTGGTGTCAGTTGTTCTCGCAACTGAATGCCAAACATTCCCTGAGTATCGAGGATAATATTTCCCCCTGCCCCCCGTTGGGCATTGGCGGTAATATCGCTATTTTCTAAAGCCACTAAAGTCTGGGTATCGATTGTCATATTGCCGCCATTTCCTAGGTTGCCAGCGGTGGTACTAATTAAACTTTCACGCCGTTGAAAAATTTCCTGAGTTTGTAACTGAATATTGCCCCCTTCCCCAGAGGCAGTGTTAGCAATAATCACCCCTTGAAGATCCAAAAAAATCGAATTAGCAGCGATCGCTAAATTTCCCGCATTTCCTGTTCCTTGATTATCCACCGTCACCGCAGCGCCATTCTCAACCCGCAATCGTCCCGTGGCGATCGTTAAATCCCCGGCATCCCCAGAAGCAGCACTCACACTACTGCTGATCAAAGCACTGGGAAACTGACCATTGCGATTAAAAAAATAGTCAACACCATCGGCACTAACTGGAACACCACCACTTAGTGTGATAGATTCAGTGGCATTCACGATTAAACGACCGCCATTTCCTCGGTCAACCGTACCCGCTGTAATTTGCCCTCCATCGCGCAGAACCAATCGCTGAGTATTCACAATCAAATTACCCGCATCTCCTGCCCCTGCCGTATCCACAAATAACACAGAGGGAAAGCGAAATTCATCGGGAGTCGTGCCAATTATTTCCACCGATTCAGATGCATTCACCGTCAAAGTTCCCCCTGGGGCAGGACTAAATGTGCCAGCCCCAATTTGTGCTCCATTTCTCACAATTAATCGTCCGGTATTAACGGTGACATTACCACTGCTTCCCGCATCCACATCTTTTAACGATGCTTCGGTTCCAGCAAAAGAAGGGCTACTGTTAGCAAATACTCCTGGAAATACAAAAAAAGAAGTGGTTGCTCTCCCCGCAACTTCAATTAATTCAGAAGCATTTAAACTAATATTTCCAGCGTCACCAATGCCGCGAGTATTGCTTGAAATCATAGCGCCATTCGAGGAAAGCGTAACTGTATTTACGGTAATATTTCCAGCGTTGCCTTCGCCAAAATCACGCCCCCTGGTGTAGGATGCAATTGCTGAATCATTTAGTTGCAAGAATTGGGCAGCATTTACTACAATATTGCCGCCGTTACCCATACCTTCGGTCATCGTAGTGACAGTCGCCCCATTTTCCATCCGTAAACGTTGAGTAGAAATGGTTAAATTTCCCGCATTTCCATTACCAAAAGTCAGGGCAAATAAACCACTACTGATATCCGAAGGCTGAGAAACTCGATCTTTGACATCGACTCGTTCTAAAAATTCCACTGGGGCGGCACCACGGAGTTGAATTGATTCAGTGGCATTTACGGTTAAATTTCCGGCATTTCCATCGGCAAAAGTCGAGGAAGAAATTAAAGCACCCACTTGTAACTCTAGCAAATTTGCTTCAATGGTAATGCCCTGACCGGGATTATTTCCCAGGGTATCTGCGGTTATGCGAGTATTATTTTCTAAGCTGACATTTCTGCCAATGATTTGAATGCTACCGCCGCCATTACCACTGGCATCTACCGCAGCTAATTTTGACAAGGTAATATGATTTTTAACTGATAATAAATCGTGATTTAAAAATGATGCATTAATCAGATAATTTTCCTGGTTTGCGGTGATAACACTATTTTCTAGAGATAATAAAAAAATGTTTCCTTCCGGTGCAGTTAAATAACCGCCATCCAGGGAAATATTTCCGCCAATTAAGCCTAATTTTTTGCCTGGTTGTACTTGCAATCCCACCAGTTTTCCTGTATCATCGGTAAATCGGGATTGGTTGATAATTTCTCCCGGATTCGATCCCATTTGTAACCCAATTGGTGTATTAATCGTCAAGCTTGGGGCTTGGTTTGGTCTCTTGGCGCTGAAAATATTACCATCATTAAATAAAAGGCTATCGGCGGTGGTAGCAAAAAAAGAACCTCCAATATTTAAGCGGGCATTAAGACCAAAAATGATGCCATTGGGGTTGATAATTAATAAGTTGGCTGTGCCATTCGATCTTAAGATGCCATCAATATTAGAAATTTGACCACCAGTGATGCGAGTGATGATGTCAGAAATATTGACAGCGTTGTTAAAAAATGCCTCGGTATTTGTGGGGATAGAAAATTCTTGGAAACTGTGAAAGAGGCGATCGCCCACCGTCGTTCCCCCTTCAATGTTCAAAGTATTTCCCTGGGGGATAACCACGGAATTATTCGACAGGGTTGCATCCGGGATAATTTGCGATCGCGCTTCAGGAATTAATGAGGGAAACAGTAACAGCGTCAGGGAAAACACTGGAATCAGTCCAATAATTTCTCTCAGATATAAAAAAGATAAAAAATGATGCCAAAAATATTGAATCCCTGGAGTTTGAACAGTACGCATAAGCCAATATAAAATTCAGGATTAACCGGAGCATATCTCAGATTATATCAATTTTATCTGACTTTGCTCCTAAATCCGCCAAATTTGATACTAAGCCTCAAAAATTATTGCTACAAACACGCAATTTGGGCGCAACCATTGCGCCCATAAAGCATTTTTGATTTCAAACGGTATTATTTGGAAGCGTAGGGTGGGTTTTGTCCCACCCTAAGATTTATCTCAGCAAAAGCAGCAACATCACCACCGGGGTTTTGGCCAAAATACTGTGAGGCAACTGTGCATTCAGATGAATCCAAGCCCCTGCTTCCGCTTCTAAAATATCCTCTCCCAGAGTAATTTTTGCTGACCCTTTAACCATTGACAGAATTGCGGGTACTGAGGCGGTATGTTCGGAAAGTTCTTGACCCGTATCAAAACCAAAAATTACCGCTTTTACCCGCTCGTCTTGATACAGAACTCGCGTGAGAATTCCCGCTTTGGGAATTTCCATTTCTTTGGCTAAATCAGCAATATATTGATAGTTCATTGTTACATCTCCTAGGATTTTACACCCACTAACATGATTCCTTTGAGGTAGTCTTGATATTTGTGGAAAATTTGCCGCATTGACAAAACTCGCTGAATGGCTGTGGGATGATTGATTAAATTCCACCCAAAACGAATTGCTCCCGCAATGCCTTCATCTTCAATAACTCTTTGGGGTTCCAGTAATTGCATGGGAACCGTAGCATGAGTCTGAGTCGTAAACCCTTGAGAGGCTAACAAAGCTTGCCATTCCGTCGCGGTTAAAGGCCAGGTTCCGTGATGAATATCTTGAGCGATCGCCCGTCTAATTTCTTCTCTTTTACCCACCTCCAAATGATCGATTTCAATACACAATTCGTGAATCCCATATCGCCCTCCAGTTTCGAGTAACCGGGCGGCTTCGGAAACAATTTTCTGTTTTTGTTGGGGGGATTGCATTGATAACATTGCTTCCCCATAAACTACCGTTGCTGAACCCGTTGCTAACCCGGTATTTTCTGCACTAGCAACCACACATTTTTGGCGATCGCCTGTCAAATAGCCTCGAACTTTTTGGGCGGCGGTTTCATCCCGTTCAATCGCCGTATAAAATGCCGGTTGATGTTGCAAAGTTAACTGGGCTGTAAACCCTAAACCGGGGGCAAACTCCACCACGCGATCGTCCGATTGGATATTTAAACTATCCAACATTTTTTCAGTCAATTTGCGTCCCCCTGGACGCAAAACCCGTTTGCCCATCTTAGCCAAAACCCAATGACCGGGCATCTTGTCTAACTGGTCACTCGATAATTTTGAAGCACTCATCGTCAAAATTTTCTCCAATAAAAAACAATAAAAAGCAAACATCAACTATCCGTTGCTGATATCTATCCGTTGCCGATATCTATCCGTTGCCGATATCTATCCGTTGCCGATATCTATCCGCTGCCGATATCTATCCGTTGCCTATATCTATCCGTTGCCTATATCTAGCTTATGACTCACCACAGCTAAGATCCTTGACTTAAGTCAAAAAATTGATCATTGTTGACCGTTGACAGGATGCGTTATTGGTTATTTGAGGATAAAATAACCAATTTTAAGGATAAAATAACTAAGAACCAACAACAAATAACAAATAATCAAAGTTATGATTCAAGATTTTTTAGCCCAAACCCAGTTTTTTCAGGGACTATCCCCAGAAAATATCCAGGCTTTAGCCCAAATTGCGATCGCGCAAACTTATCAAAAAAATGAAGTAATATTTTGGCAAGGAGATGAAGGGCGAGGTTTTTTTCTCGTTGTTGTCGGACGAGTCAAAGTTTTTAAACTGTCTCCAGAGGGGAAAGAACAGATTTTACATATATTTGGGGTGGGGGAACAATTTGCCGAAGTTCCGGCATTTGATGGCCAATGTTTTCCCGCTTCTGCCGCAGCGATCGAACCCACCGAACTTTTATTTTTTCCCCGTGCTGCTCTTATCTCGCTGCTGGAAAAATATCCCAGTTTAGGGATGCAAATGTTAGGAATTTTGGCTCGCAAATTACGGCATTTTACCAAGATAATTGAAAACCTTTCTTTTAAAGAAGTTCCGGGGCGACTTGCCTCATATTTGCTCTATTTGAATAATTTACAACGAGATAATCCCGCATTAAATATTCTGCAAAATCAAGTAAAATTAGATATTACCAAAGGCCAGTTAGCGGCGTTACTGGCGACGATTCCAGAGACACTTTCGCGAGTATTTGCTAAGTTGAGTCAAGAAAGACTGATAGAAATCGACGGCGCGGTCATTACTTTATTAAATCTCCCTGAATTAAAGCGTTTATCTGGAGATTTAGATTCCGATTAAATTGGAATTTTTGCTAGGGTGGTTTAGGCGCGATCGCAATTTCTGGTCAATAGAATAAAAAAGTAGCATAAAAAAATAGCGCCCTAAACCATCATTATTTTTTTGTTTGGGAAAACAGCGATCGCCTACCATGATTTCACTAAACCAGCCATCAATGTTAATCAATCAATTACACAAGAATTTTTTATGAAACAAAAGTGCTAAATTGCCAAATACCCCCCTTAAAAATAATGATGCACTAGACCTCTGGCAAAATTACCAAAATCAGAGTGGCGTTTTTTAGGGGGTTAGGGGGGAGCTATTTAAAAATATTAGGTAACAAATTCGGCGCTAACCAAAAAGCATATCCCAGAAACCCAAAAAATAGGGTATTAAATACCGTTGAGGCATACCCTAAACACATTAATAAACCATCGGATTCCAAAGTTGCTACGGCCAAGAATAAAATCCCGATCGCCGGTATAGAATTAGTCAAAGGAATTGGTAACATTAAGAAAAATGCCATCCAAGCAATACAGAATCCATTCACTCTCCAGATATATGGATTTTTAGCAATTTTTAACATACGAGGACGCACAATTTTTTCTAACCAAGCCGTAACTCGTTTGAGATTTTGCAACAAATAAAGACTAAAAGCACTAGGAAATACGAATCTGGTGACTTTTTTAGGCAGCCAGGGAGAATGTAAACCTAATGTCATTTGGATTGCTAAGAAAAAACAGGCTAAACCCAAGGGAGTAGATAATCCAGGAGGCATGGGAAACAAGAAAGGCAAAACCAATAAACCAATACTCAAACTAAATCCATGTTCAGCGGTTTCTCCCATAATTTCTCCAATGGTTAAAGGGTGCTCTGACAATCGATTGAGCAACGACTCAATATCTTGAGAAAATTTTATGTGCATTGGTTAATTCGTTAAATTTTAGATATCAAAAACCATTCAGAATCATCAAGAGCAAATTTCAGGCATAGCGGGCGAGATAATTTGACCAATATCTCTTTGTCTCTTGGCGAGAGAAATATACCCGTTAAAAATAAAATATATTTCTCATCACCTATGAGCGGATTTTACTGATACATTTCCAGAAAATCTAAAGCCTGATTGCGTAATTCATAATATTCCGAGGTTTCCCGGATTTCATGGGCGTGCCTGGGGCGTGGTAAAGGAATATCCAGCACTTTACCAATAGTAGCATTAGGGCCATTACTCATCATCACCACCCGGTCAGACATAAAAATCGCCTCATCTACATCATGGGTAATCATCATTACCGCTTGACGATGATTTTCCCAAATCTCAATCACCTGTTGTTGTAATTTAGGCCGAGTTAAGGCATCTAAAGCCCCAAAAGGTTCATCTAATAATAATAATTTAGGGCGGGTGGCTAAAGCCCGGGCAACTCCTACCCTTTGTTTCATTCCCCCGGAAAGTTCATGGGGATATTTATCCGCCGCCGCCGTCAGATTTACCATTTCAATATGTTCATTGACAATGCTAATTTTTTCCGCTTTGCTGCTAGTTTTGAAAACCTCATCTACGGCTAATCTAATATTTTCTCTGACCGTTAACCAAGGCAGTAAGGCATAACCTTGAAACACCATCATTCTTTCGGCACCGGGCTTCCGAATCATTTTCCCTTCAAGGGTGACAAGTCCTGATGTGGGTTTTTCTAAACCAGCCACAATCCTGACTAATGTTGATTTTCCACAGCCAGAGTGACCAATGACCGAGACATATTCTTTGTTACCAACGGTTAAATTAATGCCATTTAACACCACAAATTCACTGCCATCTGCTTTTTTAAAGCTTTTAACTACATTTGAAATCACGAGAAAATCTTGGGCGTTGGCGTTGGGGGAGTTGTTAATTAGTTGATTTTCTGATGGTGATACCATGTCGGAATTCCTCTTGATTAAAGATTGCTTAATTTTTGATTAAATATTGTCGATCGCATTAAGCCAACCCGTAAATTTGGGGGCGGTTGGCACGAATTTCAAAGCTGTTAATATATTGGGTGGGCTGACTGGGATCAAAGGGTTTGCCATCAATAAATGCTTCTCCTGAAACAGTTTTATAGTTGTCTGAGGGACATTGAATTCCCATTTCGTTGGCGATCGCTCGATATAAGTCCGTTTGCCAAGCTTGTTTGGCAATTTCTTCAGCATTTTTGGGAAATTCGGGAATTTGTCCCCAGCGGTGGGCTTGAGTCATTA
Organism: Planktothricoides raciborskii GIHE-MW2; assembly: GCF_040564635.1. Taxonomy (NCBI): domain Bacteria; kingdom Bacillati; phylum Cyanobacteriota; class Cyanophyceae; order Oscillatoriales; family Oscillatoriaceae; genus Planktothricoides; species Planktothricoides raciborskii. The sequence continues at coordinate 7,134,584 of NZ_CP159837.1, read as the reverse complement.
ACCACAAACTATCGGATTGCCACAGAAAGGTAGAATGATCGTTTTTAATGGCGGAAACTTCGGTCGGTAAATCAAAAAAGAGGGTGGTTTCTGGGCTATTTTTGATGCGGGTTTGCCGATCAAAACCGCCGTAATTATAACTACCCACAATTCCCGGTTCAGTATATTTAATGTTTGCTCCGGTAAAGGAACGCTGAGAAATAATTTGTGCCACTTCTTGTTTGTTTTCTGGTTTACTGCAATATTGACAGGCTTCAATCATGGCTTTAACTAAGGAGCGGTAAGTTTTGGGATTATCTTGAATAAAAGATTCTCTGACTGCTAAAAGGCGATCGGGATGTCCGCGCCAAATTTCCCGCCCTTGGGCAAAGGTAAAACCGACATTTTCGTTACCTGTAATGGCTCTGGTATTCCAAGGTTCAGCTACCATATAGGCTTGCATTGCACCCATGCGAATATTGCTCACCATTTGCGGTGGGGGAGTAATAATTAAACGTAATTCATCAATCGGATTTAATCCCACAGCAGCGATGAGATAGCGCACAAAATATTCATAAATGGCTGAACTTTGTACCACTGCCCAGACTCGCTGATCGAGGGGTGATTTTTGCCAATAGTTGCGTAAATCTTGACCAAATGCATCTAAATTGCCGTTATAGCTATACCAGGGTCTAATTCCTGAGTCCCACAGTTGACGATTCATAGTGAGGCCATTGCCATGACGGTGAATTGTCATGGCGGCACAGAGGGGAAAATGACGTGCTCCTTCTGCACCCAATCTGGCATTAGTCACGGCACCAGAAACAACGGGGGAAGCATCTAAACGCCCAAAAATAATCCCATCTCTGGAGTTGCCCCAACTCGCTTCTCGGCTGAGGGTGACGTTTAAACCATATTTACGAAAGAAACCTTTTTGGTATGCGATCGCAAACGGGGCGCAATCATTAACCGGCACAAAACCAACGGTTAAATTAGGTTTTTCTAGGGTTTCTGGTTTAATAATTGGTTCTACAGCCAGGGCTTCTTCGGGAATATTTTGCTGAGTTTTCTTTTGACTACAGCTATTAAGAGCGATCGCCCCCGCTGTTCCCATTATTCCTTGGATAAATAACCGGCGATTGTAATAGTTTCTCATCAGTTTTTCCTCCGGTTAACTCCGTGCGGGACGATGGGTAATCATAATTTGTAATTTAGCCAGGGCATAATCCAGAATTAAGCCCGTGATCCCAATTACAAAGACGGCTAAAAACACGGAACTCACATTAAGACGATTCCATTCATCCCAGACAAAGAAACCAATCCCAATGCCCCCGGTGAGCATTTCTACGGCCACAATCACTAACCAAGCAATGCCTAAACTAATGCGTAACCCGGTGAAAATATAGGGTAAACTCGCTGGCAGCATCACGCTGACTAATTGTTTCCACCGAGGCATTTCTAACACTTCGGCGACTTCTAAATATTCTTTCGGAACGTTTTTTACCCCTTCAGCGGTATTGATAATGGTTGACCAGAGAGAGGTAATAAAAATCACAAAAATTGCTGAAGGTTCAGCGGCATTAAATATAGCTAGGGCGATCGGCAACCAAACCAGGGGCGAAACGGGTTTAAAGACTTGAATAATCGGGTTCAGAATTTGCCATGCAGTATGAGACATTCCAATTAAAAACCCAACGGGAATGGCTACGATCGCACCCAGCAGAAACCCGATACAAACTCGCCGTAAACTCGCTAAGAGTAGCCATCCTAAACCTAAATCACCGGGGCCTCGACGATAAAAAGGATTGAGAATAAAGTCCAAATTTTTTGCCAATGCTTCCGGGGGTGTGGGCATCATTTCCTGTCTGAATAAGGCAATAAGCCACCATAAAGCAATCACCCCCACAAAACCCACAATGGGTAATAAAAAATTGGAGTTATTGAAAAAATCCAGAAAAATGTTCTTCTTTGACTTCATAACCGCTCTCATTGTTGATGTTTTATTCAATTTATTAAATAAATAAAGCATTCCCAATTCAAAACAGTGAAGACCCAATGCCCCACTGAATCAAATCCAAACTAAATCAGGATTTTGCCCGATTTTTATCCAGGCAAAATTGAGAATTTTTTCATCCGAAAAAAACTCAAGCTTTTTTTTGGCTTAAGTTTGCATAAATTGTTGCCGCTCGGAAAATTAATTTCCAAGGGACGATAATTGATCAATGAAGTTAAACCTCAAAATCAAATAAAGGTAATCGAATGTAGAGAGTTGTCAAATTGGGAATACCTAAATGAAATTGAGACATGAAAAATGCTCATTCTTTAGTCTCCTCTCAATGCCTACGAGGTTAGCTGACGGGCTAGGACTGAGAGATGTCCCTCTTTACCTTTCCAGTAAAGATAAGCCCCTAATTTGGTTCCCCCGTTTCTGTGCCATCAAGTTGATTGAGTAATTACTCTGGCTTGATTTACCCAGAATTAGGCTGACTCACTCTAAAAATAGAGTATATCATACTCCTTGGATTTTTGGTATAGAGGGGAGGAAGATTTCTCAGGAAAAGACTTTTCTAGTTGTTAGGGCGATCGTAGTAAGGCATTTTTTAGCGGCGCTGCTTCGCGAGTGCGATCGCCCATTAATCGTCTAATTCTGAGAGAATAAAATTCAGGTGGGAAAGCATAGAAACCAGATTAACTAGGGAATTGTTCGCAAACTAGGCAATGTCAATATAGATTCTTCCTCAGAATATCCCTCACTGCTAGACTAAAGAAAAAATCAGTAAATAGATAAATTTGTCCTATGCCAACTCAAACCCTCTCACGGTATGTTAATCGCAACTCTGAGATTCTAGGCGGAGAACCAATTATCATAGGTACTCGGACATCGGTTCGCGCTATTGTTGGTCTATGGCGGATGGGTATTATGCCAGAAGAGATTCTTAACCATTTACCTCATCTGACTTTGGCGCAAGTTTTTGATGCTTTGAGTTTTTATCTAGATAATCAAGCAGAGATTAATGAGTACATTGATAAAAATCGAGTTCCTGATGAATTAGTACATCCTTCTGTAGCATCCGTTTTGAGAAATATGTAGGGTGGGCAAAATGCAAGCCCACCCTACTATTGTTTACTATTATTTAGAAAGATTACAGCGCAAATCTGCCGCGAGTAAACCACAAATATCTAGGGGCGAACCACGACCGCAGACAAATTATTGCTGAAAATATTGTAAGGGAGAAGCATTCCGGCAGTGTACGGGCGTGATCTTTCCGGCAGATAATTTATTGCTTAGAATATTGTAGGGGCGAATGGCCATTCGCCCCTACTGCCGGAAAGATCACGCCCCTACCGGAAAGATCACGCCCCTACCGGAAAGATCACGCCCTACCGTAGTTCAGTAAGAAAGAAAACCGCTGTAATTAAGGATAAAAGCCCAATTTCGGCAAACCGAGGGTTTCATCCCAACCCATCATCAGGTTCAAACATTGCACCGCTTGACCCGCTTGCCCCTTAATTAAGTTATCGATCGCCGACATAACGATCACACGGTCGGTACGCTGATCCACTTCGATGCCGATATAGCACATATTGCTACTGCAAGCCCATTTAGTTTGGGGATAAATCCCATTAGGCAGAATCGTCACCCAGGGACAATTCCGGTAAAACGCCTTATAAATCGTCGCCAAATCTTCCCGCACCAATCCTGGATCCCGCAAAGTAGCGTAAACCGTGGCCAAGATACCCCGCACCATTGGCATCAGGTGAGGGGTAAACTGGACTAACACCTCATGTCCGGCCAAATCACTGCAAATTTGCTCAATTTCTGGGGTGTGGCGGTGCCGAGTCACCCCATAAGCGGCGATGGAACTATCCGCTTCCGCTAGTAACATATTAGTTTTCGCCTGTCTACCACCCCCCGAAGTGCCGGACTTGGCATCGATCACCGCCGTTTCTGGGATAATCATCCCCTGTTTGAGTAGCGGGGCTAAAGCCAGTAAGCTGGCGGTAGGATAACAACCGGGACAACCGACTAACTTGGCGTCTTTAATGCGATCGCGATACAGTTCCGGTAAACCATAGACCGCCGTTGCTGCCACATCTCCATCGGTGCGATCGCCCCCATACCAAGCCTTGTAAGTTTCTAAGTTACTAAATCGGTAATCAGCCGACAAATCCAACACCTTGCAGCCTCTTTGAATCAGGGTGGGCGTCATCTCACAAGCCAAACCATTGGGCAACGAAAGAAACACCACATCACATTGAGCCGCGATCGCCTCTGGATCCACTGGAGCAATCACCAAATCTGTCGCATGACTCAAATGGGGATAAATATCGGAAAATGGCTTCCCGGCACTACTATCTCCCCCCAAATAAACCACCTTCACCCCTGGGTGATCCATCAGCAGTCGCACCAACTGCACGCCACCATACCCAGATGCTCCGACAATTCCCACCGACACTGGCTTAGAATCACCCATATCACTTCTCCTAATCAAGACCTATCGAGATTTCTGGTATTTTTGCTCAAATCTTGCCGAGCAAAGCCCAATGCTGCATTGTAGTATCAAAATTCTGATTTAGCGGTAGTAGAATTACCGATTTTATGAGCAATCTAAACATCTGGAAATCTTGACAACCCATAAAAACCGCTCTTTCCGGTTTCTGAGAGCGAGGGAATCGCCCTAAACTCGGTACAATTTAAACATCAGTGCCAAAAAAATTATTGTTTACTTGCTTTACTTTCATCGTGGAATCGTCTGAAAACGCTTCAAAACAAAACTTTGTCTTTGACTCTGTAGAATCTGCCCTCGCAGAGATCAAAGCGGGACGCCTCGTGGTTGTGGTCGATGATGAAGGCCGAGAAAATGAAGGGGATCTCATTGGTGCCGCTCAGTTTACCACCCCAGACACCATCAACTTTATGGCGGTACATGGTCGTGGTCTAATCTGTTTAGCCACAACGGGCGATCGCCTGGATCAACTTGACCTACCCTTAATGGTCACAAACAACACCGAAAGCAATCAAACTGCCTTCACCGTCAGTATTGATGGCTCTCCCAGCTTAGGCGTCACCACCGGCATCTCCGCTGAAGACCGTGCTCGCACCATCCAAGCGGTGATTAATCCCAACACCAAACCCTCTGACTTACGTCGTCCCGGTCATATCTTTCCCCTGCGAGCTAGGGAAGGCGGCGTCTTAAAACGGGCAGGTCATACGGAAGCAGCCGTGGATCTGGCTCGCATGGCTGGATTATACCCAGCAGGAGTCATCTGCGAAATTCAAAATCCTGACGGCTCAATGGCTCGGTTGCCAGAACTCATCGAATATAGCAAAACCCACAAGCTAAAAATTATCAGCATTGCTGATTTAATTAGCTATCGACTCAAACACGAAAGGTTTATCGTCCGGGAAACCGTCGCCGCTTTGCCCACCGAATTTGGTCAATTCCAAATCTATGGCTACCGTAACATCTTAGACAACTCCGAGCACGTCGCCATTGTCAAAGGCGACCTCGCTGATTTTCACAACCAACCTGTCATGGTGCGAGTGCATTCGGAATGTTTAACCGGGGATGCCTTGGGTTCTCTGCGTTGTGACTGTCGGATGCAGTTACAAGCTGCCCTGAAAATGATTGAAAATGCCGGTCAAGGGGTGGTGCTATATTTGCGCCAAGAAGGGCGCGGCATTGGTTTAATCAATAAACTCAAGGCGTACTCCCTTCAAGATACGGGTTTAGATACCGTAGAAGCCAATGAACGCTTAGGATTTCCGGCGGATCTGCGTAACTATGGCGTCGGCGCCCAAATGCTCAATGATTTGGGCATTTCTCAAATTAAATTGATTACCAACAATCCCCGCAAAATTGCTGGCTTGAAAGGCTATGGTTTGGAAATTGTTGATCGCGTCCCCTTATTAATTGAATCCAACCCATATAACTGTCTCTATCTCGCCACCAAAGCGGAAAAACTGGGTCATATGCTCTTGCAGACCTATTTAGTCACCGTTGCCTTGCATTGGCCTAGTTATTCTCTAACCTTAGAACAACGGTATCAATACCTGGAAAAATTACGTTCTTTAGCGGAAGAAGAACATTTATTAATCCAAGAGGAGAAACGACCTGTCACCGTAGCAGTGTTTGGTCGCCCTGAATTTACCGTTCACTTTGGTTTCGATCAACCCAAACTAGCGGCACCGGATTGGTATAAACACCCAGAACATCCTTATATCAAAGCCATCTCGGAAATTCTCGATGCTTTGACCACTTGGCCTCGTCTGGATCGCCTGGAATTTCTCATTTCTTCCGGGGTCGATCCCCTGACAAATTTGGGGGTGGATCTCAACCGTCAAACCTTCCCCCTGAGTAAATTACCCTCTTCCTTATGCCAAAACCTGGCATTGCAAACAATTTATAGCTTTTCTGTGGGTAATAAGCCGTAATTTGTTATTTGTTATTTGTTATTTAAATAAAAAAATCACAAATAACAAATAACAAATAATTTTCGTTAAGAAAACATCAGAATCTCTGTGTGCTGCACGTGATTATTGAATATATTAATCATGCTAAGATAAGCAACTTTTCTGGAGTGGCAAAATATGGCCTTAATTGTCCAAAAATATGGTGGTACATCCGTTGGATCAGTGGAACGCATCCAAGCGGTGGCTCAAAGAGTCGTGAATACAGTGCAAGCGGGTAACTCCGTGGTCGTGGTCGTTTCCGCAATGGGGAAGACCACGGACGGATTGGTGAAATTGGCCAACGAAATTTCCCCTAATCCCAGTCGGCGGGAAATGGATATGCTGCTGTCTACGGGGGAACAAGTTTCGATCGCCCTGATGAGTATGGCGTTACAGCAAATCGGTCAACCGGCGATTTCTCTGACTGGGGCACAAGTTGGGATTATTACCGAAGCGGAACATACCCGGGCGCGAATTTTACATATCCCCAAAGAACGCCTAGAATCCCATTTAAAAGACGGCAAAGTGGTGGTCGTGGCTGGGTTCCAAGGGATTTCCAGTCTCGAAGATTTGGAAATTACCACCCTGGGACGCGGCGGATCCGATACTTCAGCGGTGGCTTTGGCAGCGGCATTGCAGGCGGATTGTTGTGAAATTTATACCGATGTGCCGGGGATTTTGACCGCTGACCCGCGTATTGTACCCGATGCTTGCCTGATGTCGGAAATTACCAGTGATGAAATGCTGGAATTAGCCAGTTTAGGGGCGAAGGTGCTGCATCCGAGGGCGGTGGAAATTGCCCGAAATTATGGGATTACTTTGGTGGTGCGGTCTAGCTGGACTGACGACCCAGGGACTAGAGTGATTTCTCCGTCACCTATTCCCCGTCCGTTAGACGGGTTGGAACTGGTGCGTCCGGTGGATGCGGTGGAGTTTGATACGGATCAGGCAAAGGTGGCGCTGTTGCGGGTGCCCGATCGCCCTGGGGTAGCGGCACAGATGTTTGGGGAAATTGGTCGCCAGGACTTGAATGTGGATTTGATTATTCAGTCAATTCACGAAGGGAATAGCAATGATATTGCCTTTACGGTGAATAAGCATTCCCTGAACCAAGCGGAAGCAGTGGCAGCAGCGATCGCGCCTACCCTTCGCCAGCGTTCTAATTCTGGTTCTAATTCTGGAAAGGACAACCCCGTAACCAACGAAGCGGAAGTTATGGTGGAAAGGGATATCGCCAAGATTAGCATTGCTGGGGCCGGGATGATCGGGCGACCGGGGGTAGCGGCGCAAATGTTCTCCGCCTTAGCCGCAGAAAAGATTAATATTCTGATGATTTCTACCTCCGAGGTGAAAGTCAGTTGTGTGATTGACCAAAAAGATTGCGATCGCGCCATTCATACCCTCTGCGAAACCTTCGCCGTGAATAGTTCTCCCGTAGACGAAAGCATTAACATTGAACTATCCGAGTTGAAAAAATCCGCCCCACCTGTGCGCGGTGTAGCCTTGGATCTCAAGCAAGCCCGGATCGCCATTCGCTTTGTCCCCGATCGCCCTGGGATGGCCGCAAAAGTTTTTACCCTCTTAGCGGAAAAAGGTGTCAGCGTAGACACGATTATTCAGTCTCAGCGTTGTCGCATCATTGACGGTATCCCCACCCGTGACATGGCCTTTACCGTTGCCCAAGGAGATGCAGATGATGCCCGTGATGTCTTAGCGCCCTTAGTCCAGGGGTGGCAATTTGGTGAGATTACTGTGGATAAAGCGATCGCTAAAGTTAGTATCGTGGGAGCAGGGATGGTCAACCAACCCGGAGTCGCCGCGAAAATGTTTGATGCTTTAGCCAAACAGCAAATTAACATCCAAATGATCACCACTTCAGAGATTAAAATTAGCTGTGTAGTGGATGAAGATCAAGCCGTAACTGCCTTGCAAGCCGTTCACGCCGCCTTTGAACTTTCCGGGGCGAAAAAAATTGAAGTTCCGGCTTAATTTTATTTGTTATTTGTTATTTGTTATTAATTAGCACAAATAACAAATAACAAGTAATAAATAATAGATAATCAATAATCAATAATAAATAATTAAAAACCTATGAATTTACCCAAATATTTATTCAACCTTTTCACCAGTAGCCTGATTGTCATCGTTTTTCATAGCAGCGCGATCGCCTTTGAGGGGGATAATTTTCAGGATAATTTTCAGGATAATTTTAGAGATAATTTACTGGCACAAAACCCCAACTGTGACAATCCCCAAAGCCAAGCCGAAATGAATATTTGTGCCGCTAGATATTATCAAGCAGCGGATAGAAAACTAAATCAAGTCTATCAACAATTATCATCCCAAATGCGATCGCAACTTACCCTGGCACAGTTAGCTTGGATTGACTTTCGCGATACCAACTGTGACTTTGCCAGAAGTCTTTTTGAAGGAGGAACCATCGCACCAAGCATTTATAATGGCTGTTTAGGCGGCATGACTGAACAGCGGACAATTGAACTAGAAGCCTATCAATCTCGTCAAATTCCTCAACCCACCAGCCGAAATTATCAACAAGTTGACCAAAAACTTAATCAAGTTTATCAAAATTTTATCGCCCAACTAAATGGGTTCAATAAAAACAAATTACAAACCGCTGAATTAGCTTGGATTAAATTTCGCGATACCAACTGTGCGTTTGAAGGGACTCAAACATCAGGAGGCGAAAATCTTTGTAAAATCCGCATGACCGAACAACGCACCGAAGAACTCGCTCAATTAATGGATTTATTGTTTTAGTTGTTGGGTAGGGATTAGGCATATTGTTGGGTAGGGATTAGGCATATTGTTGGTTATTTGTTATTTGTTACTGTTTGTTTTTTTGGGAGAGAATAACGAATAACTAATAACTAATAACTACTTATCTTATACACTATAAATAAAGACTATTTGCGACCATCCAAAAAAAGGAAAGTTGCGGCGGTTAGAAAAAAATATCCCATTGTTACTAAACATGACTCAAATACTCGACAATCTAAAAGCCATTGATGACAAACTCTCCCAACGTCATATCGATCTCGATCCCAATGGCTATTTTATTATTTACCTAGACCGAGAAGCGGGGCTGATTTGTGCTAAACACTTTACAAATGCGATCGACGATCGCGGTTTAGCGGTCGATCCCGAAACCGGCGAAGTGATTCCCGCAAGGGGTAAAGTACAACGGACTCACACCACCATATTTACCGGAAAAACGGCTAAACAACTTTGTGTGAAAATTTTTGAAGAAACTAGCCCAGTTCCCGTCACCATGCTCGATCATGCCGCTTATTTAGGCCGCGAATTTGTTCGGGCGGAAATGGCTTTAGTCACTGGGGCCGACTATGTGCAAGATTAATTAGTTATTCGTTGTTGGTTGTTAGTTATTGGTTGTTGGTTGTTGGTTGTTGGTTCTTAGTTGTTGGTTATTATAGCAGTCCTATTTCAATCGTAATATTTTTGTAGGGGGCAATTCCTTAAGGCGGTGGTTGCCCCGGAGCGTTTAGGGGTAAGCTCACGCTTGCCAAACCTGTTACCCCTACAATTACACAACTGATATAGGACTGCTATAGTTGTTGGTTGTTAGTTGTTGGCTATGGCTCTAACAAACAACAAACAACAAACAACAAATAACTAACAACTAACAACCAACAACTAATGACTAATTAATGTACCAGTAATACGTCACCATTGGAATCACCGTGGCTAAGATTAAGAGCACCACAACCACAATGGTGGAATTAAACGTATCGGTTTCTTCCGCCGTTTTATAGGTGCGTTCCACATCAATGGAATTGTCAAATACGGGCGGCCCTGGATCCGGTTCCCCAAATAATACCGTGGCAACGCGATCGCTGGCATCCAACAGGGCTTGATTATATTTGTCTCCTTGGATCAAAGGCACCTGAATCGTGTCATTAACCACACTGGCAACAATCTCATCAGTCAGCACCGATTTTACCGCCTCTCCGGTGCGAATTCCCGCGTTATTAGTCACGTTATCGATCGCAATTAAAACTTGATTCGCCTGCGCTTCCGGGGTAGGAAACCACTTCTCAAATAGCTGATTGGTAAAATCTTCAATACTCAGGCCATAATCCAAGCGGTGAATCGTCACCAACCAGGGTTGATAGCCGGTTTTTTCCGCCACCGCATCAAATTTTTTGGTAATTTGACCTTCATTCAAGCGGCTAAGAATTTCCCCATCATCCAGCACTCTGGTGCGATCGGGGGGCGTCGGCGGCATTTGATACATTCCCGTCGCACTCGCAGGTAATGCCACCAACCCACTGGCTAACAGGATCATCCCCACCACCGCCATTAGTCGCTGAGTATATTTTCTTAAAGAAAAGATTGCTAGTCTCATGTGCTTATGTAAGAAAACTGATTGTTCAATATCTTACATTTAATGGTAGATTAGAATTAAATTTTATTAAGTATTGGTTATGAGTTATTTGTTATTGTTTGTTGTTTGTGTTTAAGAAATGACGGTTGGCATTTCGTTAAGTGATGCTACAGATATTTGATTTCAGGAGATGAGGAGACCGCCGTCGGCAGAGGAGACCGCCGTCGGCAGAGGAGATCAGGAGCAGAGGAGATCAGGAGCAGAGGAGATATATCTCCTCTGCTCCCCCACACCCGACACCTTCCGACCCCCGTTCCCCAGCGAACAACCAACAACTATCAACCAAATAATCCCTACCCAAAGAATCCCTACCCAACAACTAGCAATTAGCAATTAGCAAGTAGCAATTAGCAATTAATTATGAATATTCTAATTATTGGCTGTGGTTATGTCGGCACTGCGGTGGCAAAGTTGTGGAAAGAAGGGGGTCATACCCTCACTGTCACCACCACGACCCCAGAAAGAGTTCCTGAATTACAAGCAGTGGCTCACCGGGTAGAAATTCTTCGAGGGGATGACCTCGAACGAATGCGGGATGTGCTAAAAGATCAAGAAGTGGTACTGCTGAGTGTCGGGGCGAAAAATCGCACCGGCTATGAGCAAACTTACTTAAAGACTGCGGAAACCTTAGTCACGGCCTTAAAAGAAGTCCCCACAGTGCAGCAACTTATATATACAGGCAGTTATGCTGTATATGGCGATCGACAGGGTGCGTTGGTAGATGAAGAGTCGCCAGTCTGTCCTGCCAATGAAAATGGTGAGATTCTGTATAAAACAGAGCAAGTTTTATTGGCGGCAGCGAGTGAGCAATTGACTGTTTCTATTCTTCGCATTGCGGGAATTTATGGGCCGGGTCGAACTCTGTTAAGAATCTTTCAAAATATTGCCGGAAAAACTCGTCCGGGAACCGGCCAAGAGATCGCTAACTGGATACATTTAGATGATATTGTAGGGTCATTGGATTTTATTCTTTGCCAGCAATTGGGGGGCATCTACAATCTCGGAAATGATTCACCTATGACTACGGGCGAACTCCTTGATGGTTTGTTTGAATGTCATGGGCTGCCTAAAGTAATTTGGGATCCATCGACACCCCAGGTACGTCCCTACAATGCACGGCTATCCAATGAAAAGCTGAAAGCGGCAGGATACAATTTGATTCATCCGAAAATCGAATTTTAAGCCGTAAACACATTCTAATTGTTAAGAAATGAGCATAAATTTTTTCATTTATGACTTCGGAGAATGTGAGCCGCGATCGCTATTTAAGGCAATGAATTTGTGTTTATCAGTACACAGGAATAAAAAGGAATTACTCGTGATGGAAAATCTCGCTTATATTCATATTGCTGAAGCATACGAGCAACAGGATATTCCGAGTTATCCCAATTGGCGCGGGAAATGGCCAAAGTTTAGCCGTCGGTCTATTTCCTCTGTGATGTCTGTGGTTTTCAGCGCCTCAGTTTTTGGTACGGCGGTGCCAGCCCTGGCGCTAATCAAGTTGGGAGATAGCGGCGATCAAGTCGTTCAAGTCCAACGGCGTCTGCAAGAACTGGGTTATTTTAAGTCCAAAGCCACCGGCTACTATGGTTATTTAACGGAAGATGCGGTGAAGCATTTTCAACAAAATAATGGATTAACACCGGATGGAGTGATTGGGACAAAAACCCAGGAAGCTTTGGAGCAAACCTATCCAGAGACTCCACAACCGACGACTCAGCCGGTGGTCAGACTGGGAGATGATTCCCCGACCGTCTTACGGGTACAACGCCAGCTTAGTTCTTTGAAGTTATATGATTGGCGGCAAATGAACGGGAAATTTGATGACGCTACACAACAGGCGGTGATTAATTTCCAGAAAGCGAATGGCTTGACTCCTGATGGAGTTGTGGGCTTGAAAACTCACACGATGCTACAGCAAAAAACCGGCTTGTAATTGCTTGAGTGGCCTCGGTAGCGACTGTAGGGTGGGCAAGATTTGCCCACCCTACCATTGCTAGAATCGCTATTAACTTTCCAACAAACAACTTTCCAACAAACAACTTTCCAACAAATCACAGTCTTAATCTACCGATGAATTTTATTCTGACTAATGACGACGGCATCGATGCCCCAGGGATTCGCGGATTGGTTAAAGCACTGGAGAACTATGATTGTGCGATCGCGGCTCCGAAAAAACAATATTCGGGGTGTGGACACCAAGTCACGACCCATCGCGCCATTCATGTAGAATGCCGTTCCGAGCAGGAATATGCCATTGGGGGAACCCCTGCCGACTGTGTACGCATTGGCTTAAGTCATTTATTTCCCGCCGCCACCTGGGTCATTTCCGGGATTAATGAGGGTGGGAATATGGGAATTGATGTCTATCTTTCTGGAACCGTCGCCGCCGTAAGGGAGGCGGTATTTTTAGGCCGTGCAGGAATTGCCATTTCTCAATATCGCAAAGGAAAACGCCCGATTGATTGGTCTGCCACCACTCGTCGCGCTGCTTATGTCTTGGCCGATTTACTGAATCGACCCCTAGAACCGGGCAGTTTCTGGAATGTGAATCTTCCATACATCGAACCCGGAGAACCCGACCCGAAAATGGTGTTTTGCCAACCTTCCACCCAGCCCTTACCGATCCAATATCGGGTAGAAAGGGATGAGTTTTATTATGTGGGTGAATATGGGCACCGCGATCGCGCCCCCAATACGGATGTGGATGTGTGCTTTTCCGGTCACATTGCCGTTACCAAAATTTCCCTTTAAGGTTATTCGTTATTCGTTATTGGTTATTCGTTATTTGCATAATCAGTCAAACAACGAATAATCAATAACAAATAACTAAAATTATTTAAATGCTGACATTCCTTTAAATAGCATGACTAACCCACCAATGACAATGGCCAGGGCTAGTCCACCGGCGATCGCATCTAACAACGCTGTATTTTCCATTGAATACCTGAGTAAATTGTTTTCTGAGATGTTTTAATTTTTGGACTCAACCGATAAAAAAATTACCAGTGATTCATTCTACTCTAAAATTAGGTTTGATCTTTTGATCCATAAATTATCAGGATAAATTATCCTGATAAACAAGCACTTGGTTACGTCCCCGTCGTTTGGCTTCATAAAGAGCCAGATCCGCTCGTTTTAACATTTCGTCAATGTCGGGATCGGTTGAGGCATAAGTTGCCAAGCCAATGCTAACGGTAATACGCAAAATATTATTGTCAATTTCTAGGTTTAAATTAGCAATAGTTTGGCGAATTCTTTCAGCGACTTTGAAAGCATCTTCACTGTTAGTTTCTGGGAGAAAACCGACAAACTCTTCTCCCCCAAATCGGCCAAATAAATCAACGTTTCTGAGTAAACTTTGGGTGGTTTGGGCGATCGCCTTTAAAGTTTCATCCCCAACCGTATGACCATAAGTATCATTAATCATCTTAAAATAATCTACATCCAAAATAAACACAGAAAAAGAATTGCCATAACGACAAACTCGGTTAAATTCCTGCTCGGCTAAAATAAAGAGATGACGCCGATTAAGTACCCCAGTTAGACCATCAGTGGTGGCTAATTTATTTAACTCAATTAGGTTTTTTCTCAATTCATCTCTGGTATATTTCAACTCTAAATGAATCTTAACCCTTGCCAGTAATTCACCGGACTTAAATGGCTTAGTAATATAGTCAACCGCGCCTTGCTTGAAGGCTTCCATAATCATTTTATTTTCGTGACTGGCGGTGACGAAAATAATCGGTATTTCCTCGTATTGACTAATTCCTTTAATTTTTTTACAAACTTCGATTCCATCCATCTCTGGCATCATTATATCCATCAATATCAAGTCTGGTTTAGACTTTTTCATGCGTTCAAAGGCTTGTTCGCCACTGGTGGCAAACGTTGTAGAATACCCCACGCGATCTAGGATGGCGCCGACGACTTTCAGATTACTCCTCACGTCATCGACGATTAACACCAGAAATTCTTTAGGATTAAACGATTTTACTTGAAACCAGAGAGGATCCATCATTTTTATAATCTGAATTTAACCAATAATTCGACCAGAAATTATCCTCTGATAAATGCTCTGAAAGTCATCTGAGCAAACATCTATATTAACTTTAACATTTTATGAATATTTCTCTGAGGGAATTTGCCCAAGGATGTCAGCATTCCCGGAACCGCAATCAACGGCTCATCTTCATCACCACATCCAATAAGCAAGTATTTGCACTGACGGCAATTGTTTGTAATTAACTTATTCATATTTCATAACTTGTAACAAATAAATAATATGAGATTTTGTATGAAATACTTTTATTAGAGAATTTTCGGCCTTAATTTAGGCGATCGCTTCCGGGAGGAAAGCCAGTCATTTAACCAAATTTATATTTTTTGTAAAAAGCAAAATCAGCCGCCAGGAAATAATCCTATCGGCCTATTGCAATTGTTATGAAGCTTAAATATTGACGAAAAATTATTGTCAAATTATGTTATGCTTCTAATCGTCCACTCCCCCGATGTTCTTGAGAAGTGCTTTGGACGCTATCGGGATCTTTCTCAGAATTAGTGATATCACGACGCCCGCTGCCCCTGGCTTCGTCTTTGATTGACATCCGACGATTATTCTGATCGGAATCCATCGTGTCAATGCGTCCGCTCCCTCTAGGCATACGATTTACAAATTTGTCCACAACAAGTTTAGACTGATTCAATGACAGTAATACTTGAGATTTCATCTCTAAGCAACCGTCCCTTTGATCTGCACCTCTTTTGCAAAAATTTCCATCATTTTCCGAGAGAATATTCAATGGAATATCAGAGCCAACTTGGTCAAAAGACCCAGAGTCAAAAGTACGAAATGCCGCGTTACCAACGCCAGTCAATAATAAACCAGACAATAGAATAAAACCGTAGATGCTGCGCATAGTTAATATTTCCTTTTAAACTATATTTCAGAATTCGGAAACTCAGCGCAGTTTCAGGATAAAATTATTTTTTTCGGTCAGTTTATCAACTGTCCACAGGTTTGATTGGTGGTTTTTGATTGTCTGTTTGCTATTTATTATTGCTTATTGCTTACTTGTTAATTGTTGTTTCTTTGTGTAGGGGAGAACGGGCGTTCGCCCCTACGGAATGGTGAATAGATTTCACCCATGAATAAACCCATAAATAAACCCATAAATAAACCCATAAATAAAGGGAGGGACAATTCATCAATTGTCCCTCCCTGGATCGGAAATATTATTGGTTATTTGTTGTTTTAACTTTACCGCTCGTAAAAATCTGGACAAAGTTACCCAAAGGTAGACAATGTTAGACAGCTACGTTTGTAATTTTAGTCCAAAGGTCTAAAACTACAGGAATAAACGGCAATCCCTCTATTCCCTCAAAAGCATCGGGAATTACTTTTCTAGCTATATTCATGCTTCCATTGATATCAGCGTTGATGATTCTACCAGTGGAAGTCAAGTATAAACCACGTTTAACACGCTTACCATTAAACACAACTTTTGCTTCTGTTTTAACCTGGATATTCGGCAAATAATCGCCATTTAAAGCGCTCGCTTTAGAAGTGTAGCTTTCTTCAGTTAAAACTACAGAAATCCCTGCTAATTGTGAGGTCAATAATTTAATCAGTTTGGCATGAGGAATATTGGTAAATTCTTGATTATTCTTTTTCCCAATATTGAGAGCTTGTTTCCATCGTTGATTTTTCCCGATGATTAATTGACCAATCTCATTTAACTGACACCAATCAATAACACGCCGACTCACAGTATGAAGGTAGTTGTCAATCCTTCTATCTCGCTTGCTGTTTAGCTGTTTTACCAGCCGACAAGCCTTGATTGATTGTGCTTTTGCTACTCTTTTATTGAAGAATTGGTTAATAATTTTCAATGGTCTACCATTAATCAACAGCGGTCTAATACCGGGATGATTGGATGTTATAGCCACCAAATTGTTTAAACCCAGGTCTACACCAGCTAGATATTTACCATCAAATTTATCTGGCTCGCTAACCGTGTAAACAATCTCAATTACATAGTGGTCAAGTTTAGGAACAATTCGTACTTGGTTTATATTATTAGCCTCAGTGGTCAACTCAATATTAGTCTGAGATAGCTTGACAATGCCTCGAGATAGCAGTGGAGAGGAGATCGCATCCTTGGGATAAATCACCACATTTCTACCACGTTCTTTATGCTTGTATCCTGGGATTTTCGGCTTACCTAAATATTTTTCAGGATGCCCAGACCAATCTTTTAACGCTCTGCACCAAGCTTTCTAAGTTTCAGCAACTCGACGGACAATCTGTTTACTAACCTTCGTTGGTAGGTATCGATAAGCTATCTTTGTTATTCGTCTGGTGGTAAATATCAATCGAGTTGTAATACTTTCTAGTTTCAAAGAAGTATTGACGCTGGACATAATTAGCCGAGTTATAAAGATTTTTGGATTGCCATGCTAAATAGTCGCATTCCTGCCAAAATTTATGCTGTCGGTTAATTATATGCTTCTCAACTAACTGCATTTGACTCGACAAGAGTAAATGTTTCACTTTGACAATGATATATGAGTATAATTAAACTTGTCAATCCGGCTGGCCAAAAATCTCTAATCAGCCAAAACGTAGATAAGGGCGAGGGCGAGCGCCCCGAACAGCTATCCAGTAATTATTGTGCCACAAGGGCTTCTAGTATGTTTACGAAAATTAGTCCCCCTGCCAAAATGTCCGACTACTTAAGTGATGTCTCCAAATCTGACGGCAAGACAAAAGCTACCCATTTTTGAGTAGCAATGGGTAACTCTGTCCAACAATTACGTTACAGTTTCAAACCCCGAATAACGAATAACCAACAATCAATTACCAATAATTAATTATGGCTGACAGAATTTTTCGACGCACCGCACAAAGATTTCTACACCTTTGCTTAAAACGCTTTCATCAAAGTTAAAGCGGGGATGGTGATGGGGATAGGCCAGATTTTTGGCGGGGTTGGCTGATCCGAGGAAGAAGTAACAACCGGGGACAGCTTGGAGAAAGAAACTCATGTCTTCGCCGCCCATTGTTTGACATTCAGGAACGATGCCCGCAGGGGTTTCTACGACTTTGATCGCACAGGAACGCACCAGGTCAGCGATCGCCGGATCGTTGACCACCGAGGGATAAAGTTGCCAGTAGTCGAGGTGATAACTAGCCCCGTGACTTTGGCAAACTCCAGCCACAATTTGCTCAAAGCGCTGACGGATGATGGGTTCTAGTTTCGGATTAAAATAGCGCACGGTTCCCGCGAGTTCTGCTCGTTCGGCAATGACATTATGAGCATTTCCGGCGTGAAATTTGCCCACGGTGACAACCGCCGCATCCAGGGGGTCTACATTCCGGGCGACGATGGTTTGTAATGCTTGCACCACTTGGGAAGCCACTAATATAGAGTCGGTGGTTTGATGGGGCATAGCGCCATGTCCCCCTTTGCCTTGAATGGTGCAGCGAAATTGTTCGACGGCGGCCATTAATGGGCCACTGCGGACGCCAACAGTGCCGGCGGGTAGATTATTCCACAGGTGCAGACCGATGATGGCGTCTACGGTGGGATTTTCCAGCACCCCCTCAGCAATCATCGGTTTGGCACCCCCTGGGCCTTCTTCTGCGGGCTGAAAAATGATTTTTACGGTGCCGCAAAAGTCTTGGCGATGTGCCGCGAGGTATTTGGCGGTGCCCAGGGCGATCGCGGTATGGCCATCGTGTCCGCAAGCGTGCATGATTCCATGATGGTGCGATCGATATTCCACGTCATTTTCTTCTTGAATAGGTAAGGCGTCCATATCAGCCCGAATTGCCAGGACAGGCCCTGGTTGCTTTCCTGGAATGGTGGCCACAATTCCAGTTTTGGCAATGTCGGTTTTATGGTTAATGCCCCATTCTTGCAATTTCCGGGCGACAAATTCACTGGTGAGATATTCTTTAAAGCCTAATTCGGGATATTTATGAAAGTTACGTCGCCACTCCACTAAATCCGTGTGTAAGGCTTGAATTGTTGGGCGCACAGAGGAAATATCTTGTGCGGCTGAAATCGGAAACGTTGTCACCATAATAATCGGCTCTATCGGCTCTTAAGATTGGGCAATTTTTATTGGGATCGATTGTTAATCGTCTCTGACTGAATTGAACAGTTTCAATCGATTATTTCAAAAATGTTGTGACTAAAGCAAATATTCTAAAGCAAATATTCTAAGTCTAAGTTGGCGGCAACAGCGACGAGTTGCTCCATATCTTCACGGGCATTTAGGCCACGGGCATTTAGGGCATTTAAATGGGGAATCACTCCACAAACCGGGACCTTGGTTAAAGATTCGATCAGGTCTTGGGGCGCCCATTGGGCAATTTCTCGGTCTGAACAAGGCTCAACGCAGTTGAGGATGATGCCTTTTAGGTTGACGGCGGCTTGACGGGCAAGGGCAACATTGGCGATCGCCTGTCCAATGGCACCTAATTTCACCGGGACGACTAAGACGGTGGGCAAGCGCCAATCCCGCGCTAAATCAGCGACGGCGAGTTCGCGGGTAATGGGCGAACCCAGTCCCCCCAGGGCTTCCACTAAGACGAAGGATTTTCGTTCTCGGAGGGCGGAGAATGCTTGCCACGCGGCACTCAAGTTGATTGAGGCGTTTTCTTGTTCCGCCGCCAGGGGGGGCGCCAGGGGAGCGGAGAAATAAATCGGGTTGAGTTCTTCAAAGGATTGATCTAATTTATCTAGGTCAAAAAGTCGGGCAATCAGTTCGCGATCGCCGATACCAGATTGGATCGGCTTGATAATGCCCAAAGAACTTTGGGGATAAACTTTCTGCCAATAAGCTGCTAAGGCAGTGGTCAATACGGTTTTGCCTGCGTCGGTATCCGTTCCCGTAATTAATAGCGATCGGTGATTTTTCATGGTTAAGAATAAGTATGGTAGGCGATTGCTAATCTCTAACTTGAATTTGCATAGAAACTCAGCCAAGTTAACTAAAACCTTTATGCTGTCTGTTTTATAGTGTCAACGTGCTTATTAGTTACTTCCATCGTTACTAATAGGTCACTATAAGAATGATTTTAAGCTGATTTTAAGCTGATTTTGGTGTCCCTAAATAGCATTGTTGCAGTAATGTTTGTAACTAAAACGTCTCTACTAACCTTGATAGCTGTTATGGGTGATTAGCGATATCACCTAGCAAGTTAACAAGGCGTCATTAGAGATACCTGTATTTAATGTCGCCTCATTAACTTGTTATACCCTGTTTGACTTAATCGACGTTTGGCTTGTTCTACACGGCGGCAAATGTTGCCACGGAAACCGTCTAGTTGTTCGGTTGTCATGTCGCTAAGAGATTTTTTCTTATACAAGAATTCTATGCTGTCCTGAAATTCTCTCTCTGGGAACCCACAACCGACAAACTCTGCTTTCAAGTGAGTGAGTTCTTGAATTAAGGCTTGTTTTTCCCTCTACCGCCGTATTCTCTTTTTATTCCTGAGTTGTGATTGTCTATTTCAGCTTTGATTTTTGGCAATTCATCGGAGTTGCCTGACTTGATTCTTGACATGGCTGTAGTTTCTATAGGTGGCATCTAGTAACTATAGCGTCACTAGATGCCACCTATAAACTGGGAAAAGCAGCGGGGAACCCATACCCAGAGTCAGTCACAGAGAAACTTAATCTCTAACTTGAATTTCCATACCGAAGTCTAAAGGTTCAGGAGCAATCACGTCAATTTGATATTGACCCGTCATGGTCGCCTGTCCTTTCCAGAAAACCACACCCTCGGCGTTTTTGAGTAAATTGCCGTTAGGATCGCGAATATCCAAAGATACGGCGCCTCGCAAAATTTCTACATTCAAGATTTTGCCAGGGTCAACGTTGACCAAATAACTCTTGATCTGGTCAGGACTGGTCGTACCATTAAGTTGCTGGACACCACCCCCACTGGGAAAGCTGACTACCTCAACCAATTCGGAAGATGGCCAATTTTCCCCTTCAGTTTCCGTGGGTTGGGGACTTGGTGTCACTTCAATGGGGGTGGGACTGGGGGTGGGTCTGTCCGCTTGAGTGCTTGTGGGAGTAGGGCTGTCCATTTGCGGGCTTGTAGGCGTAGGTCTCTGTGGAGATGTGACGGTGGGTGGCGCCGCCGCCCGACCCGGATTTAATTGAATTTGTAACTCATAATTACTGCCGGGGATATCGGGTAAGGGACTCAAGGCGATGGTGTATTCTCCGGTGCTGGGTAATGAGCCTTCCCACATGGAGACATTTTCTATTATTTCGCCATTCGGCCCGATTAAATCCATTAAAACTCCGTGACCACTGACAAAGGTGAGTAACTCTTCTCCGGTTTGTCCTTGAATTTTATAGTTAATCGTTTCTTTGGCTTTTAAGTTTCCTTCCAAAACCTGAGGAACCCCTAGGCTAATTTCTACGGGTTGATTATAGGTCTGGGGGGTGGGTGCCGGAGTAGAGGGTGTGGGGGGTGGGGGTGCAGGGGAGCGGGGGAGCGAAAGCTCCTCATCTCCTGTGACCTCCATCCCCTCTGCTGCATTTGTGCTGGTCTGCCCTGGAGTGGGGCTGGGTTGTTCGGTGGTTGTGGGTTTGGGCGTGGGTTTGGGTGTGGGGGTGGGGGTGGGGGTGTTGGGCAATGTGGGAATGTTAGGGCTGGGAATTTCCGGGTTGATGAATATGGGGGTTTCTTCTGGTTCTACGGGGGTTGGAGGTTTGTTGAAAGCCATCACTACTACCCACGCGGTGAGCCCGGTGAACAGGGACACGACAATTAAAAGTACACCGATCGCGATCGGACTTTCTAATAGGGGATTCCGATCCTCATTGTCGGTGTAAATCATCCCATCGGCTGTTTCACGGTTGCCTTCTGTGTGACGGCTGGTTTGATGGCTGGTTTGATGGCTGGTTTGATGGCTTTCGTCGGTGTAATGTTGGCCGATCGCCACCGTCCGCATTTCTGAATCTAGTTTTGAGAAATTTGGCTGGCTTTTGGGGGGTGCCTCTGGTTGATTCACAGGTGGCTCCGTGACTTTGGCCGCCAAATTATAACGTTTAAGCTGATCGAAAGTATAACCGACTTCATGGACAGATTGATAGCGCTGTCCGGGTCGATAACTTAACATCCGATTTAAAATATGTGCAAAATCTTTGTTGACTGGCGGTTGGACAAACTTTTCCCACTGCCAAGATAAGGTGACATCATCAAATAACTCCTGGGGTTCCCGCCCCGACAACAAGACGATCGCCGTGACGGCTAAACTATATAAATCACTACTAGGATATGAGCGACCGGATTGGATTTGTTCGCCTGGTGCGTAGCCAATTTTTCCCACGGTGGTACTGGGAAGATAGCGATATTGCTCCGCAAAGCTATCGCGAGCGGTCAATTCCATCTGTGTCACCAATTCCTTGACCACGCCAAAGTCAATTAAAACTGGCAGGCGATCGCTCTCTCGACAAATAATATTTTCTGGAGAAATATCTCGGTGAATAATCCCCTTTTGGTGCAGATAATCTAACACCGGCAACAGAGAATCCATTAGATGAAAAACTTCCGCCTCTGAGAAAGTTTCTCTGTCTTTAATTTTTTCCTCTAGCAAGGTAGCATAAGTCTTGCCCTCTACATAATCTTGTACTAAAAACAAGCGGCTATCTTCTTCAAAAGTTTCTCTAAACTTAGGAATTTGCCGATGTTCAATTTGATATAAAGTTGCCGCTTCCCGGAGAAAAAGTTCGTGGGCTTTTTGTAAAGCATAATGATCCCCAAGAGGGGGAATAAATTCTTTTAAAGCACAAATTTCATTAAATCTGCGCTGATTTTCCGCCAGATAAGTACGACCAAACCCACCTTGACCTAACACACGAATAATGTGATATCGATTTTGCAGAACAGTTCCAGGAGAAATTTCTGATTGCATGGCCGGTTAATTTTAAATTATTATTTTGGCTGTCTTGATAGAGATTTTAATTGTTGCTTGATTTTTTTCGAGGTTATTTGGGGCTGGAATCATCCGAATACTACTAACCGATTATTACTCCTCCTAATTAATCAAAACAATTGTTATATCTAAGATTTGTTCGGATAATTCGATATAGGTTATTTCAATATTTTAAACGAATTTATGGCGGCATTTATGGCCTAAAAAAACGCTTAAATTCATTTTTATATTGCTTTCAAAGCGGTTAAATATGACTCGTATTTCATCATAAGCTAAGGCAATTGAAACCCCAAGGGGGTCTCGACATTTGACCTGGAGTAAGCTTTGAAATACCCCAAATTCTTCATTAAGATAGAATTTTTTTTACAGACTGGACTGATAAAACCGTCAATCGTCAATTGATTCAGGGCAGCAATTCCCAAAGGACTATTTAAAATATAATCCCACCCTTGGGCTTCTTCGTCCCGATTCATTTGTCTCCAGTTTGAGTCACTACCTTGGCTGACTTCTCTGGGGACTGAATCCTGAATATCCCTGGTTTGGCGATCGAGGTTTCGAGCATAACTGGAAATTAGGGTCAGCCCGATCGCGGCGGTTGGTAATAAGCGTTTCGAGAAATAGAATTGCTGGTATTTTCATACAGAATAATCAGGCAGAATAATCAGGCAGAATAATCAGGCAGAATAATCAGGCAGAATAATCAGGCAGAATAATCAGGCAGATGACTGCTGTTTTTATCGGCGACAAGACAGAAAAAAGCCACATTTGACCAACAGGATCACTAAGCAATTTGGCCAGAAAATATTACCAGCATGACCACCAGTATTACCATTCGACCTGCGATCGCTCTGTCACCACTTGTTGATAAACTCTCTCAGTTTGTTTCGCGAGTTTTGCCCAGTTAAAGCGCCACTGTAAATCCGCATAAGCATTATCAACCAACCACTGTCGGTATCCGGGATTTTTTAGCACTTCCAAAATGCCCCAGGCTAAAGAATCAGAGTTATTTGCCTCAGTGACAATCCCCGTTTGCGTATGTTGGACGACCTCTGGTAAGCCCCCAGTATTGGAAACGACCACTGGCACCCTAGCCGCGAAGCTTTCCAGGGCGACAATCCCAAAAGGTTCGTACAGACTGGGAAAAACAGCACAATTGGCGATCGTTTGGAATTTGTGTAAGTCATCATCGGACATAAATCCGGTGAAATAGCAGTGATCCCAAATTCCCAAATTCCAGGCAAGAAATTTTAAGCTATCAGTATTGCCACCACCGACAATCACAAATTTGACGTGACCGCCCATTTCCCAAAGGACTTTGGGTGCGGCACTGAGTAGCACGGAGATGCCTTTTTCATGGGTCATGCGTCCTACATAATAGACAATTTGTTGGTCATCATTGGCAAAGCGGCGGCGGAAATTCCCAGCATCAAACTCATGCAATAAGGGTTTTTTCTCAGGGCGAATCCCATTATAGATCACATCAATTTTATCCCAAGGACTGTGAAACGCCCGTTGCATCTCCTGTCGCATATAGTGACTACAGACAATAATGCGCCATGCTTCATGGGCTAAGTGAGACTCTTTTCCGTGGATATAATAGTGAGTCTGGTTATGTAAACCATTGTATCGCCCGTATTCTGTGGCATGAATGGTGGCTACTAACGGCAGTTTAAAGTGATATTTGAGGGCGATCGCGGCATCGGAGACCAACCAATCATGGCCATGAATCAGATCAAAGGAACCGGATTCTCCTAGCAGCTTGCCCCCCAACTCTCCCATGCTATCGTTCATATTTGCCACCCACTGGAAAAAGTCGTGACCGGATCGCACAGGTACGCGATGTACATGGATCCCTTCCACCACCTCATACAAGGGTGCTTGGCCAAACTCCACCGTAATCAAATAGATTTCATGTCCTAGTTTGACCAACTCTGGATATAACTCCGCCACATGGCGAGCAATCCCCCCGACAATTCTTGGTGGAAACTCCCAACTTAATACCAGAATTTTCATGAACCCGTTTGGCAAAATTTTTTATCTATATATTCGCACATTTTTTGTGAATTTCACCAAAATTTTTCTGAAAGCGAAGACATAACGCATGATTTCCGCATCTAATCCCCTCTCTTCCATCAACTTTTAGGGCGGGGGTGTTAGTCTGCCCAAAAGTTTTACTGGTCATTATCTGGTCGTTATCTGGTCGTTATCTGGTCATTCAACCGTCTGGGCTAAGGCATAATTGTTCTGGAAATAATCCAATAACAATCATCCCCTGGCTAATTTTTATATCAAAAAAAATTGTTATTCGCTATATTTACGGGATAGTTTATATGACTTTATTAAAACAACTAATATAACTACATAACCCCGGAATTTTAACGTCGCAACACTTGCAAATCTTCCTCATCTAATTCCATAGGAATCCCACTTCTAATTAATTCTATAAAATCTTCATTAGGCACCATCACACATAACGCATACAAGCGAGTCGAACCCGTATTAATAATTTCATGGATTCCTGTGGGGGGAACTAACAAGCTATCCCCGGCTTGAATTTGCACTTGTTTGCCATCACAAATCGCCATGCCCTCTCCTTGGAGAATATAAAACATTTCTACGGCCATCGTATGTCGATTTGGTGGGGTTTTTCCTCCGATATCAAAAATTTCCACACAAACCGCTAAGGACATATTTGCATTATTTGGATCGAAGACAATGGCTAATCGATTCGTATCCTTTGGACTAATTTTATAAACTTGATATTCTTTTGGGCTTTTAACCACGGGAATCATACAAATTTTATTCATATTTTCTTGATATTATTTATGCTTTTTATCTGAAAATATCAGATTATTAATTATTGTTTATTGGTCATTTACTAATCATATATTTAATAAACAATAAAGAATAAATAATAATTAACAACCAATTATTTAAATTAATTAATCGCATTTAAAATAGCTTGAGAATTTGCTACAAAGCCAAAGCATTGTTTCACATTATAAAGGGTGGCTTGCCAGCAATATTCTGGGGAAGTGGTGGCCGTACAATCGGTGACTAAAATACAGTCATAGCCTAAAAAGTTGGCATCTTGCAAAGTCGTCATTACACATTGATCCGCATTCACTCCCGCAAAAAATAATGTGGTTTTGCCTAGGTTTCTTAATATGCTATCGAGGGGAGTATCCCAAAATCCACTCATTCGGTATTTATCGACCCTAATATCTTCTGGTTTTGGTTCTAATTCATCGACAACCGCTGCTGCCCAACTGCCTAATGTGAGTACCGGAGCCCCATTTTTCGGTAAAGGATCGGCTAAACCCACCCCCTCTCCTGTGGGGTTATAAACGTGCAAAAGTCCGGCACTAATATTTAGTAAATCTGGACGGTTTCCCCAGTTTAACCAAATAACTGGAATATTGGCTTTTCTTAGTTCTGGCAGTAGATTTTGTAACGGTTGAATTGGGGTTCTGGCTGGGGTGATATCGACGCCAATATGGGCTAACCAACCATCAGGATGACAGAAGTCATTCTGCATATCAATGACGATAATGGCTGCTTTGGCTAAGTCTATTTTTAGGGTTTTTGTTTCCGTTGGCAATGTCACCAGTTTGGGCTCTAAGGGAGGCCGAGTAATATCGGCAATTTCCTCATTAACCGCCCAAGCATTTGGGGGCGTTCCTAATGTTTTTAGTGGTTGCTTCATGGGTTTTATTTTTTAGATAATTTGATGGATTGGTGGTTGGTGGTTGGTGGCCGATGGCGGTCGCCCCCCTAGCCCGATGGTGATCGAAGGGGGGGGTTGGGGTGGTTGGTGGTTGGTGGTTGGTGGTTGGTGGTTGGTTGGGAAAGACCCATGACTGCTAAATTCATAAAACATTGCTACAGATAAATCAGCATCGATCGCCCCAACCCCCCTTTATCAAAGGGGGCTTAAGAATGGGGTGGTTGCAGAAGCGAAGGACGGTCAAAAGACAACAAGATATATTCACCAAATATATTCACCAAATATATTCGCCAAATATATTCGCCAAATATATTCACCAAGTATATTCACCAAGTATATTCACCAAGTATATTCACCAAGTATATTCACCAAGTATATTTCTGGGGTTTCTGGAAATTGTAGCGTTTATAGGGAGGAATGAACAGCAAATATTATTAAGTTTTGCTAACAATAATTGCCATAATTGGGCTGAGTGCGATCGCCTGATTGCTTTTGCTTGTAAGGGCGCCAGCCGAAGCGCCCCTAATTTTGTCCGTAGGGGCGCCCCCAGGGCGACCCTAAATTGTGTCAGTCGCCCTGGGGGCGCCAGCCGAAGCGCCCCTACATTTTTATCCCAGGCTAGAAAATTTAGCGCCGATCATTTTACCGAGTCGATCTAGGGTGAGTTTTTCGACGGGAATGGCTGGGGAAATTTGGCCATTACTGAACACGATCACCCGATCGCTATATTGCATGATTTCATCTAAGTCAGCCGAGGTAAATAAAATTGCCGTGCCCGTTTGGCAGCGGGCAATTAGTTGTTGCCAAACCCATAAAACCGATTCCATGTCTAAGCCTCTGGTGGGATATTCCATTAAGAGTAAATTTAAGGGACTAGGCAATAAAGCTAATTGGGTGCGTTGTTGGTTGCCGCCCGATAATTTTTCTACCGGGGTTTGGGGTTGACCGCGAATGGAAAATTGAGCGATCGCTTCTGCGGTTTTTTGGCCGATTTTTGCCCAAGGAATTAACCCGTGATGCCGTTGATTTTTTAAGGCGATATGTTCTTGAATGGATAATCCGGGAATTAGGCCATCTTTGAGGCGATCGGCGGGACAATATGCGACCCCCGCTTGCCGGTAATTTTCGTAGGGTTCCTGGGTCATTGGTTGACTATTAATATAAAGGGTTCCGGTGGGCGATCGCCTCAGTCCGGCACATAGCTGAAGCAGTAATTGTTGCCCACTTCCGGCTAATCCGGCGAGGCCGATAACTTCTCCCGCTTTTACCTGTAGTTCTTCAATTTTTATTTGCAAATAATCACTTTTTAAGGTAATATTGTTTAGTTGTAATCTGATGGTATTTCCTGCGGTTTTCGGTTTAATGGGTTTAGCCAGTTGCCGCCCAAATATCATCGAGATTAATTGGTCTTCGGGGCAAGGAAGTTCTCGATGACCAACGATTTGACCTTGGCGCATCACGGTAAGGCGATCGCACAATATTTCCACATCTTCTAATTTATGGGAAACAAAAATTACTGACTTACCTTGGGCGGCTAATTGCTTCATCGCCGCAAACAAAGCGGTTTTTTGGGCAGGAGAAATTCCCGTGGTTGGTTCATCCAAAATCAGGGTTTTCACCCCCAAAGATAATAACCGCAAAATTTCCACTTGCTGCCGTTCTCCCACGGTCAAATTGCCTAATTGTTCATTCACATCTAACTCAAACTGAAATTGATAAGATAATTGGTGAAATTCCCGGATAATTTGACGCAGGTTGATCAAAAATTTCCCGGATTTGCCGATAATAAAATTTTCCCAGACCGACAACGAGGGAAAATCTAGGGGGTCTTGGTGTAACATTCCAATTCCCGCTTTCATGGCATCTATGGGAGTTTGAATATTCACTGGGCGATCGCCCAGCAAAATTTCTCCTTGGTCGCGGCGAAGATAGCCGGTTAATATTTTCACCAGGGTACTTTTGCCCGCGCCATTTTCCCCTAAAATACCGTGAATTGTTCCCGCTGCCACGGTCAGGGAAATATCATTATTTGCCCGCAAATTGCCAAAAGTTTTGGAGATATTTTTGATTTCAATTTTCATAAAAACATCAGAATAAATTAATCTATTTCAGAAACAAACCGATTTTTAGCCTCTTACTGTAGAAATTATGTGGTTTAAATTTTATCAAATTTATTGTGAATTTAACCACTAAAATTATATTTTTTTAGGAAAAAATATATAACAAAAAACTTAGGAGGCAGCAATGGTTACGGAAATTCTGAATGTAGGGGAGATTCGCGAATCTCCCCTACAGACGAAAATCATCTATCCAGAAAGCGACGGTCAACCAATGGCAGATAACACGAAACAATTTCGCTGGATTGTGACGATTCAATGGGTAATCGATGCCCTATTTAAAGACGATCTAAATGTATTTGTTGCGGGATATTTACTTTGGTATCCTGTAGAAGGCAAAAATAAAATTCGGGTAGCCCCAGATACAATGGTAGCTTTTGGGCGACCCAAGGGAAAACGCGGTTTTTATTTACAATGGCAAGAGGATAATATTCCCCATCAAGTAGTTTTTGATGTGTTACCTCCGGAGAATACCTTAACGGAAATGGCGAAAAAACTGGAATTTTATCAGCGCTATGGGGTGGAGGAATACTATATTTATGACCCGGATAAAATAGACTTCTGTGGCTGGATGAGAAAGGAAAATCAATTAGAACCGATTGAAACCACAAGGGTTGGGTTTCTCCGCGCTTAGGTGTAGGTTTTCACATGGGGGATGAAGGGTTAGAACTTTATCGTCCTGATGGCCGCAAGTTCTCCACTTATATTGAATTAGATACGGAACGCCAACAGGCAGAAGAACGGGCAGAAACCGAACGCCAACAGGCAAATCGCCTTGCAGAAAAACTCTGGTAATTAGAGATCGATCCTGATTCCATGTAAGGAATATGAACCACTTCAGACACAGAGAACACCGAGGTTTCTCCTCTTTGTGTCCTATGTGTCTGAAGTGGTTCATATTTTAGGATCATTCATACCTGCGATACAAAAAAAAACGGTTTTTTGCGTTAATTTTTGCCTCAAATAAAAATTTAAATTTACTTAAATTTAATTTAAAAAAACCGGTTTATGTACCCGGTTTTTGCGTTAGCTTTTGCCGGGATAAAGAAATCGGTTTTTTGTGCTAGTTTCCTGTTTCCCCAAGCAATAGCCGAATTAGTTAATTTTCTGGTTCAATGGTGATATCCCATTGGTCTAAAGTAATCCCCAGGGTGGCATATAAATCAGTTAACGCATTTAGATAAGCTATGGTCGCATTAAGTTCTTGGTTTTTAGCATTCACTAAATCTTGTTCAAAATCTAACACATCAATTAACCGAGTATTTCCTACTCCTAATTTTAATTTATCTTGTTCGTTTTTTAGCTGCTGTTCTGATAATTCTCTGGTTTTTTTAGCTTGCTCTAATTGCTGTAAGTTAAACTCAACATCCCGGAGAACGTTAATCACGCTAATTTCTAATTCTTCCCGTTGTTCTTCTAAAGTATTTTGCACAATTTATAGTTTAATTTTACTGCGGTCTACTTCGCTGTCTAAGCTGCGATCGCCAAAAGTCCGACTCAGGGAAATCCCTGCTCTCAAATCATTGTTATTCTCAGTATTATTGCTTAAATTGTTCAGATAATTAGCCTGGAGACTTAAATCCCATTTTTGATTATTTTCCGCCAGCAATAAGTCAATCTTGGCTATCTCAATATCAATCAGAGATTGTAAATAATCGATATTGTTTGCCAAGGAAATACTTAGAGCGGATTCCCGATCCCAGGAAGTTAATTCCCGGTGATTGATCGCCGGTTGTTCAATTGCAACTACTTGGATAGTTTTGTCAATATCTAAAATAGAGATTAGATCGAGTTTTGCCGCTTCTAGCTGATTTGATGCAGCTAATAAGTCGAGTTGGCGATTAGCTAAATTTGTTTCCGCTTGAGTGCGATCTATTCTCGCTCTTCTTCCCGCTTCAATTAAAGCGTCAATAGATTCTAATTGCCTTTGGGTACTGGCTAAGGCAATTTGTTGAATTTTTAACGCTTCTTGGGCTTGCAATAAACTTCGATAAGCTCGCAAAGTTATGGTAATATTGTTAATTAAGGTATTTTTCAAATTTAAAATATTCGCTTGTTCATTCAGCCGCGCAATTTCAATCGAGGCTCGATTGATATCCGTGCCAAAGTTTCTTAATAGAGGCTGAGTGAAATTCAGGGAAATATTTTGTCCCAGGCTATTTTGATCTACAATTGTACTAGAATCGAGAGTATTTTGGGCTTGCCTTACTCCCGCCCAAGTAGCCGAAATTTCTGCCCCCGTGGGAATTTTTACTACTAAGTTTGCTCCCAGGTTAAATTCACCCTGGTTGGTGGCGATCGCTCCTATTTGATTTCGATTATAAACCACTTCAACGCTCGGAGTAAAATTCGGGGTAAATTTAGCTTCGGCGATCGCTAAATCTTGGCGTTCTATGATTCTTTGTAAATAGGCATTTTTAATATCCCTATTATTTTGTAATGATAAGATAATCGCATCTTGGCTGGTTAATTCTAAAATGCGATCGTTTCTCGTAGATGGGGCAATTTGTTCAGCGGTTTTTGCTGATTCATGGGGTTTATTTTCTTGTTTAATTTGGCGAACAGTTGTGATTTCTTCTAGCCAATGTTTGCCGGTGAATCTTACAGCGGTTTTTAAGATAGGAAATAGTGGTTGATTTCCGTTTATGGGGGTAACGGATGGGGCAGCGGATGATAACTCAATGCCCCCCTTGGATCGGGGGGTTGGGGGGATCTCTTCGGATGGGGCAGCGGATGATAACTCAATGCCCCCCTTGGATCGGGGGGTTGGGGGGATCCCTTCGGATGGGGCAGCGGATGATAACTCAATGCCCCCCTTTTTACGAGGGGTTGGGGGAATCTCTTCTAAACCCTCGTTGGATCCGCTATCGGTTGAGGGGATCTCATCAACGATCGCCTCTTGTTTTTTGATACCTGTTTGGCTGGATAAATTATTAGTTGATAGGCGGTGTGATTTCGAGGAATTTGCGTTGAGATTATGGTGGATGATGTTGTCAATATCATCCAAGGTGAGAGGGGCGGTTTGGCTGGGTAATTTGTTGGCGCTTGCCGGTTCTTTGGGAGCAGATTTAATTACCAGGGCTAGGCTGAGGAATAAGCCCAAAGTGGTTGAACAAATTGCCGCGATCGCGAAATTTACCTCATCCGGTGAAAACAGCGATTTTCCTAATTTTTTATGATATTTTGAATTCATTTCTGGCTTGGGTTCTATCATAGTATTTGTTAAGCAAAAAATCAATAATTATGGAAACAATCGGTATTGTGAAACTCTAAAAAAATTAAGCTTATCGTATCAATAACAATCAACCATCAACAATAGAATCCCTACCCATCAACAATAGAATCCCTACCCATCAACAATAGAATCCCCAAGCATCAACCATCAACCATCAACCAGAACTTAAAGCTTTGACTGGATCGAGTTGACTGGCTTGTAAGGCCGGAAAAAATCCGGCACCAACCCCCACTAATAAAGCGGATCCTAATGCTAAACCGGCA
Organism: Planktothricoides raciborskii GIHE-MW2; assembly: GCF_040564635.1. Lineage (NCBI taxonomy): Bacteria > Bacillati > Cyanobacteriota > Cyanophyceae > Oscillatoriales > Oscillatoriaceae > Planktothricoides > Planktothricoides raciborskii. Next base: position 7,102,421 of record NZ_CP159837.1, on the reverse strand, counting down.
GTGGGCGGCTCGAATTTATAGGGTAATTTAAAGGTATCAGCTACCACAATTGTGATACCATGTACGGTGCCGATCGCCAAGATTCCACCAATTAAACTCAGTAAAGCAGCTTCTAAAATAAATTGAAGCATAATATCGGCTTGAGTGGCACCAATTGCCCGACGTAAACCAATTTCTGCGGTGCGTTCCATCACCGTGGCAATGGTAATATTAGCAATGCCCACCCCACCCACTAATAGGGCGATCGCTCCCACCGCTAAAAGCGATCGAGACACCATTAGTAAGGTGTCTTGTTGTTCTTTGATATCGCGAATATTATTCCAGGTAGATAGTTCTTTGCCAGAAAATCTTCGTTTTAACAATTTACTCACCTGTTCACTCATCGGGTCGATTTCTTCCAGGCTTTCAGGCCGAATTAATATCAGACTAAGAGTTTGATCGCCGGTGAGCGCACTGTAGACAGAAAGTGGTATAATCGCCTCGCCATTCCCCTCATCCCAAGAACCTCTGAGTTTAGTTTCCATCACCCCACGGACAAAATAAGGGCGGCCATCAATATCAATACGTTCTCCAATGGGATTACTGTCTAAAAATAAAGCCTCAACCAGCGCTTCATCAATCACCACTACTGGGCGATACTTGTCAAAATCAGCTTGGGTAAAAAAGCTGCCTGAGATTATTCTGCGTCCAGAAGTTTCTAAGAAACCTTGAGAAACTGCTGTGATTTTAGGCTGCGGATTGGCTTGGCGATCGCGAAAACGGGTTTCCCACGAATATACCCTGTTGATCACCGCGATCGCCTGCGAACCTACCAATCTTTTTCTTAAAAATTCGATATCTTCGAGTTTAACGTCAACGGGTTCCCAGTCGTTAGAAGCATCATAAGGAAATACGATAATTTGTGGTGCTTCTCTTTCCGCCAATTTTTTGGCGACAACAGCCCGACTAATTGTTCCTACTTGCAAGGTGGCACTGACGGCGGCAACTCCCATAAAAACCCCCACAGAAGTTAAGGCCGATCGCAATAGATTGCCGCTTAAAGATAGATAAGTTAATTTTAGTAAGTCAATGGGTGTTAAACTCATTTTTCTATAATTATCGGTTATTGGTTGGTGGTTATTGGTTGGTGGTTATTAAAAATAATCACCCTAATTTATCTTATAAATACTATCATATTCAGCATTTTTATCGTAATTCAGGTCACTGTTTTTTTTTGCTAAAAAATATTGGAATCAAAAAAATTGAATAAATTTTAGTTTAAAAAATGCTTTTATTCTCATTAATTACGTCTTCTGCTTCTCTGGTCTAATTGCGCTAATTTTCGCTTTCCTCATTAGTATTTTCTGGCTTAAATTCTTTGACGATCATTCCTTCGGTTAATTCCTGATCTACTGGAGGCAAAATCACTTCGTCTCCAGGCTTTAAACCCTCGGTGACTTCAATTAAACCATTGGTTAAATCTTCTAGTCCTAATGTCACCGATTTTTTTTGGGCTTTTCCTTCAGCATCACGCACCCAAACAAATGACTCTGCACCTAAGTTTTGCACAGCAGTTGTTTCGACAGCAATTACATTTTTTCGTTGTTCTAAAATAATATCCACAATAACCCGACTGCCGGGAATAAAAGTGCCAGAAGGACTGTCTAAGCGTACTGTAGCTTCCACGGATCCGCCCCCAGAATCACTGCTTCTACTTGAGCTTTCCGACCCCTCACTGTTCGCCACCAAAGAGACTGTTTCCACATATCCCGTAAAAATTTCTTCATCGGGTCCAGGGAGACTAATTCGGGCTAATTGGTTGAGTTTTACTTTCGCCGCATTCAGGGTAGAAATTTTCAATTTTACGACTTCTCTATTCGGATCGCCAATGATGAGTAAGTCTTTACTGCGATCGACCACATCTCCAGGTTCAACGGCAATATTTAAGACTTTACCATTAATCGGCGCCGTGACGATACTATCGAGAATTTCTTGTTCAATTGTTTGCCGTCCTAGTTGATTTTTATCTAGGTCAATACTGAGGTTTCTGAGTTCTGATTTGGCATCCCGCAGATTTCGTTCTGCTTGTTGTAATTCCTGACGAGCCGCGACCAGATTTTTTTCTAAGTCTTCCTCGATTTCTTGCAAAGCAATTAATAAATTATTTAATTGATATTCCAGATTTTTTACCTGATTTTTTTCTTTTTCTAGGGTGATGGTTTTTTCTTTTACATCTAATTCTAATGCCAGCAATTCTTCTGAGATGTTTTTTTCTAATTTTTGTAAATCTACCTGACTATTATTTAACTCTAGTTGGGCGTTATTTAAGGCCAATTGTGTATCCCGCAGCATGGCCAGACTGCTGCGGACTTCTTGACGGTTTCCTTGCAGTTCATTTTCGGCAATAAATCCTCTGGAATAAAGACTTTCACCTTCTTGCAGTTGTTCTTGGGCTTCTTTTAAATTAATTTCCGCTTCGGTAACTTCTTCTCGCAGGTTTTCTAGGTTGAGTTGTTGTTTTTGAATGTCTACCTTTTTCTGTCTAATCTGGGTTTGGATTTCGCTAGATTCTTCCTGGAGAAATTGCTGGATTTTTTGAGTGGCTACTTTTAAGTTTTCTTCAGCGATCGCCACCGTTTGACGTTGATTTTGAATTTCCAGTTGTTGAGATTGAATTTCTAGTTGTTTTTGTTGCCGTTTCGTTTCGCTGTTGCTGCGATATTGGCTGAAAAGGTCTTGGAATTTTTGTTGTGCGATCGCCAGGTCTGCTTCGGCATCTTGGATTTTTTCCTGTTGTTGCACCAAGGCTAATTCTTTTTGCTGGGTATTATATTGATGATCGAGTAATTTGGTTTCTCGATCTGGCGATCGCAGCAGGATTAATTCATCCCCAATTGCAATGCGATCACCCATCTTGACTAAGACTTTTTCTACTATGCCATCGCTGGGAGATTTGAGGATTCTTTGATCGCCGAGTTCTAGGATACCCGATTCATTAATCGGTTCTTCGAGAGTATCGGTTTTGACAGTAATTAATCGCACTTCAACCACTTTACTGGATTGCTTTAAGGTACGACTATAAAGCCACCATCCCCCCAATGAGGCGATCGCTAACACTGCCGAAAAAGTCAGCCACCGCATCCCCAGTTTCAGTTTCTTGGTGGCTGTATCTTTAGTTAAAGTTTCATCTGCTGACATAGACATTCTTCTAAACGATGCAATAGCGTTTCGAGGTCTTCTCCCACTTCTTGAAAACAAATCGGAGGCGGAGGTTCAATTTTAAACTGAATTAACTTAATTTGACCTTTAGCAATGCCAAGCAGCAGCACTTCAGTTTCGGGATTATGATGATCGACAATACCCAAAACTTCCTGCAACTTATTATTCACATTTTGATTCAGAGTCGCGATCGCCTCTTTGGGACAAGAAACAAAATGAGGCCGGGGTTCCAGGTCAATGCCCAAAGTATCGTCACTTTTGCCCCATTCTTGCCACAAACCCCAAGCCAGGGCAGCTAACTCTTTTTGATTCGCCTTGACAAAATCTGCCAGATGTTCTCGCCATTCATTGTCTGCGGGATTACTTTGAGGTTGGATAGATTCAAACATGATTCCTGATGGTTTTTAGTGAGTTGAGGATGAAATTATTGCTATTTTATCAAACATTTCTGCTCGATTGTGGGTTGTGACCCCAAATTAACCAATTTTGCTGACAAATTGCCAGTCCCTAGGGTTATCCAACCCCCCTGAAAAGGGGGGATTTCCAGATTAAACCTTAAATTTTTCCGTAATTCGCCGCATAGCTTCTTCTACATTTTCCCGGCTATTAAATGCGGAAATGCGGAAATAACCTTCTCCGGCAGCGCCAAAACCAGACCCAGGAGTTCCCACGACATTGACTTGGGAAAGTAACTGATCGAAGAACTCCCAACTAGATAAATTATTGGGAGTTTTCACCCAAACATAAGGGGCATTCACACCCCCATAAACCGTTAAGCCCGCAGCGGTTAATTTTTCACAAATAATTTTGGCATTTTCCATATAGAAACTGACCAAACTTTTCACTTGGGCTTGCCCGGCTTCAGAGTAAACCGCTTCTGCCCCCCGTTGCACAATATAAGAAACACCATTAAATTTAGTAGATTGGCGCCGATTCCACAGTTTATGTAGTTCTACTTTTGTCCCATCACTGGTTTTCGCGGTGAGGGTTTTCGGCACCACGGTTAACGCGCAACGAGTCCCGGTAAATCCGGCATTTTTCGAGAAAGAACGAAACTCGATCGCGCAATCTCGTGCCCCTTCAATTTCATAAATTGAGTGAGGTAAAGTGGGGTCGGTAATAAATGCTTCATAGGCCGCATCAAAGAAAATAATTGCTTCATGGGCTTTAGCATAATCTACCCAAGCTTTTAAGTGGTCTTTGGTGGCGGTGGCGCCGGTGGGATTGTTGGGAAAACATAGATAGATTAAATCTACTTTTTCCGAGGGAATTTCGGCGGTAAAATTATTCTCTGCTGTGATGGGTAAATATAGTAATCCTTCATATTTTCCCGACTCGGTAGCCTGCCCCGTATGACCGGCCATCACGTTGGTATCCACATAGACAGGATAGACCGGATCCGTGACGGCAATGGTGTTATTGTCACCAAAAATATCCAGGATATTTCCCGTGTCGCATTTGGAACCATCAGAGATAAAAATTTCTGATGCATCGATATCACATCCCCGCGATTGGAAATCTAATGCGGCAATTTTTTCCCGCAACCAAGGATAGCCTTGTTCTGGGCCGTAGCCTTTAAAAGAGGCGCGATCGCCCATATCTTCTACCGCTTGAATCATTGCGGTGCGGCAGGCTTCTGGTAATGGTTCAGTCACATCACCAATGCCTAATTTAATAATCGGGGCTTGGGGATTTTCTTGAGCAAAAGCATTCACCCGACGAGCGATTTCGGGAAATAAGTAGCCAGCTTTTAGCTTCAGGTAGTTTTCGTTAACCGTTGCCATTTTTTGATTTTACGACTAAACAATTAGAAAATTATTTTATCATAGTTTAAGAAAAAATTAGCATAAAAATTATAATTTGTTTTCCAGGGATTTGACTAAGGCAAATAAAGCTCGCTGTCCGCGCAAGCGCATAATAATTTTAGTTAAGAATTTTAGTTAAGGGAAATTTTGCATCTTTCCCATTTAAATGACTGCTCAATCCTGGGAGATGTCCCGGAGGAGTGGTTAAATCAAAAATATGGCCCCCTAACTATTCTTTATCCGTGGGAGGGGAGATGCAGTCCAACCTAAGCGAAAAATCAAATATTTAAAGGAATCATAATCGAGGATTGGCTTTTCAGTCTGCATGGTTTCAAAGATCCGCTTATGGAAAAACCAAAACGATTTTGGCTATATTTCACCCAGTATCCAAAGTCAAAAAATATTCCCGGAGAAATTGGTGGATTTCTTGTTCCCGAAGCTATCCATTGGACGATGGCGATCGCCCCATTACCTATAGCATTTTTTTCGCGGTTTCTTCATTGGCGGCTTGCCATTGTTGCTGGGATAATAATTGTTGGAAACGAGTATAATCAATGCCCATAGGACTTTTTAAAATTAGGTATTTATTGGTTTCATCGTTAAGGGCAGATAAGTGCGCGTTGTTCAATTTTAGCATTTTTATTAATTAAATCCTCGGTTAAATGTTGGATTTCTGCACTTGGCTGCTGGACAGGAAATTGGAGCTTTTGAATTTCTGAAGCTTTAGGGATGAATTCTGCGGGCAGCAGTTTAATTTCCGCCTGTTGCTGCTGAAATTATTGTTCGCGATTTTTCAGATTATTCAAGGCATTTTTTAACAAGTCGTTCGTATTCTCTGGCATAATCATTGAAAAGTGATAAAGGCTGACTGCTGACCGCTGATAGGAAATGATTCCTGGATGACTCCTGACTGTTGTATGATGGTGAATGTTAGCGTTTTTCCCAGAAAGATATGACCCTAGTAATTGGTTTAATGAGTGGGACATCAGTCGATGGCATTGATGCAGCTTTGGTTGAGATTACAGGTAAGGAATTTGACCTAAAAATAGAACTACTTCAGGCTAAAACTTATCCCTATCCTAATCCCCTGCAAACAGAAATTTTAGCAGTTTGTGCCGGCGATCGCCGATCGATGGCAGAATTTGCCGCCCTGGATGATGCGATCGCCCAAGTTTTTGCCCAAGCAGCGATCGCCATTCAAACCAATCAACCCCAAGCGGAATTAATCGGATCTCACGGACAAACAATTTACCATCGTCCTCCCGGAACCGCGATCGACCCGGGCAGAATTCCGGGAATTAATCCTCATGTCCCATTAGGTTACAGTTTACAACTTGGCAGAGGTGCATTGATTGCCCAGCTAACCGGAATTCCCACGGTGAGTAATTTTAGGGCTGCGGATATTGCCGCTGGGGGACAAGGGGCGCCCTTGGTGACAAAAGTCGATGCTTGCTTAATTAGTCACGAGCAAAAATATCGTTGTATTCAAAATATAGGGGGCATTGGCAACGTGACTTATTTGCCGCCAAAAAATTCAGCAACCATAAATCAAGTTAATTGGTTAGCACAAATTCAAGGATGGGATACAGGGCCGGGAAATAGTTTAATTAATTTAGCCGTAGAATATCTGACGGAAGGTGAACAAACTTACGATCGCAATGGGGCATGGGCTGCCCAAGGAACGCCTCGCTTAGACTTAGTGGAAACCTGGTTAGCACACCCTTTTTTTCACCAAAAACCGCCAAAATCTACGGGAAGAGAATTATTTGGGCTTGACTATTTTCAGCAATGTTTAGCCGATGCCAGTACCTTAGCCCCAGCGGATTTATTAGCCACAATTACCGAATTAACCGTAATGTCAATTGTCCGAGGATATCGGCGGTTTTTGCCCGTACAACCGGATGAAGTTTTTTTATGTGGAGGTGGCAGTCGTAACCAATATTTACGGCAACGATTAGCCCAAGAATTAAAATTACCTGTATTCCCTACCGACGACTTGGGTTTGAATGCGGATTTTAAAGAGGCGATCGCCTTTGCCGTATTTGCTTATTGGCGAACCATTGGCATTCCGGGAAATCTGCCCCACTGCACCGGCGCCAGTCAACCGATGTTATTAGGAGAAACTTATTTTATCTAGCTGTTATTCTATGCTATTAACCTTATATGTAATATATTTTTTTTATTTAATTTAACATTTACTTTGGCGATACTTTTTCACCGATATTCTCTGTGTTCTCTGTGTCTCTGTGTTGATTTAAAATAGCCGCTAAATCCCCGACCTAAAAGTACCAATAAAACTAAAATTCCTTGAATTACTCCGGCTAAAGACGATTCTAATTGTAGGGATAGCGGTAGCTGTAAACTGCCGATATTTAAGGCACTGAAAAAAAAAGCCACGGGCAAAATCCAAATAGGCCGAAATCCAGCAATCATCGCCACTAATAAAGCCAGAAATCCTAAGTTACTAGAAATCGCCGGAATTAGGCGATGAAATACGGCTAAAACTTGCAGAGCACCGGCAATCCCCGCTAAGGCACCACAAATGGCAAAAGCCCCTAAAATTTGGCGAACTGCGGGAATTCCTAACACATAAGCGGCGCGTAAATTTTTGCCCACCGCTTGTAATTCTAGGCCAAAATAAGTGCCTTCTATGACGATAAAAGTGATGGCTAAAGCCAAAAATGCGATCGCCAAGGCAACGGGACTGGCATCAGTTTGGCCAAAGGTGTTTAACCATAAAGATTGGTCAAATAATTCCGTCCCACTCATGGAAGCAACCCCGGCCCGTTTCCAGGGATTTAATATCAAATATAAGGCAATGCCATCGGCCACAAAATTTAACCCTAAGCCCGCAAAAATTTCGTTGACTCGACCATAGATGTTTAAGGTTCCCGCTAATAATCCCCAGCATAAACCGCCCAAACATCCCGCAATTAATCCCAAAACAATCACTAACGGTGCCGGGAATATGGGGTACAATAAACGTAAAGTAAATGTGGTGGCGATCGCGCCAAAAGTAATCTGACCTTCAACCCCTAAATTGTATAAACCAGCGGTAAAAGTAAAAATTAAACCACTAGCACATAATAGCAAAGGAGCTAAAGTTGCCACCACTCTAGCAAACCGATTAATATTGCCAAATGCCCCATTAAAAATCCTCGCGGTGACGGCGATCGGGTCAGAACCCGCCAATATAATGAATAGGCTAATTAATCCCAGGGCAATCGCCACAAAAATTACTTGATTTAACCATTTATTGCTCATTTTTTGATTGGTTATGGGTAATTGGTTGTTAGCTATTAGTTATTAGTTCTTAGTAGGGTGCGTTAGCCACAGCGTAACGCACCAATTTTATCCGTATAAGTGACTATCAGTAGGGGACCGTTTTGAGACGGTGACACATCAATACAATGTAGGGGCGGTAAAGCGAATCGCCCCTACTGCCGATCGCCCTAAACATGATATTTTTGCCATGCTTGCCAAAAGATATAAAATGAAAGAATCAGCAGCAATATATTAAAGGCTAAACTGACCGTGCGATCGCTCAATTTGGGTAAAAATCTGGTGCTAATTTGAGCGCCCAATAACCCACCCATGCCTAAAATTAAACCAGGAATCCATAACACATTTCCTTGGAGGGCATGGCCAGTGGTAGCAGAAATTGCCGTAATCACAATTACCCCTAAACTGGTTTGAATCGCGGTTTTAATTTTAGTATTTAATAGCAGGATTTGCAGGGGCACCATAATCACGCCGCCCCCGACACCAAACAACCCCGCTAATAACCCGGCAAGGCTGCCAGTTAAAATCCGCGATAAAAAGAAATAAATTGGGCTTTTGTGGGTAAGTAGATCCCTATTTTGGCTGGCTTCAATTGTTGGCTCAATTGTTGGCTCAATTATGGAGTCAGCTTCTTGGTTATTTAAAGCTTCAATCGCTGCTTGTTTGCGGGTGATTCGTTGGCGAAATTGCACTAAATATATATTTAGCAAAAGTAAACCACCAAAAGCAGTTAATAAGACAGGAGGAGAAAAGATAGTCGCCAATTTTGCCCCAATTTGAGCCGTGACGATCGCCGGCATTCCAATGCCGATTACTTGACGAAAATTCAGATAGCCCATGCGCCAATTTTGCACTGTACCAGAGATGGCAGTGATGACAATAGATAAGCTACTGGTGGCAACCGCTTCACGCGGGGAATGTCCCAAGGAGACTAAAATTGGTACTAATACGGTGCCCCCACCAATCCCCAGAAATCCCGCGAGAATTCCGGCCAATAATCCGGCGGCAGTAAACGTCAACAAGGCGATTTCACTCATAATAATATGGGTTTAGATTAATATGGGCTTAGATTAATATGGTTTTAGATTAATATGGGCTTAGATTAATGGCTTGGGCAAAATTGACTTAGGTAACATACTATGGACTCCTTTATGAGGACGATTCACCACCTGAGTAATATGAAAATTCACCGCCAAGGAACATAATATATAGGCATCTTCGGCTTTGAAGCCAAACCAGTCCACCAAAAGGGCGATCGCCTGTTCCAGGGCTTGTGCAAACGCCTGATCCAAGGTTTCCCCAAACCCCATCGTCATCCAATGGGTTGGAGTTTCCCCCAAAGGGGCAGTCAACTTCAAATCCCGACGTAAATTAAGCTGAATCCTGCCATTCATCGAAGTTTCAATTGCCGTCACATTCACCTCCCCATCTCCTTGGGCTGAATGTCCATCCCCAATAGAAAATAAGCCCCCTGGGAGATAAATCGGCAAAAAAATTCGTGAACCTGCCTGCAAATAGCGATTATCCAGGTTGCCACCATAATTACCAGGAGGAACCGAAGACCGATTAATTTCTGAAGTGGCAACTCCCAAAATGCCAAAAAAAGGTTGCAAAGGAATCCGGATCCCAGAGGCGATATTGCATCCGCAACGCTGCGCGAACGGAAATTCTGCCTCGGATTTTGCCAAATCCAAAGGAATAAACCGCAGCTTAGACTCGGTAAATTGGTCGGGTAAAGCGCCCCAACCGGGACGAATCGCGTTAAACCCCATTGGCAGTCGAGGGGAAATTTGTTCTAATTTCACTTCCAGGACATCTCCGGGTTTCGCATCTCGCAGATAAATTGGCCCGGTCAGCAAATGTGGGCCTGGCCCCACCTTTCTTTCAGTGGGTAAAGACTGACAAATTTCCACAAATTCTGGGGTGAGAAACTCTGGTGGGGCTTGATCGTAAACATAGAATCCTGTATAGGTTTCTACATCAATCGTATCCCCAGAATCAATGATTAAAGCCGGTTCCAGATCCGGGGAAAAACCCCCTAAATGAACCGTGTTCGGAGTAGCTTTGAGGATATAATGGCTCATGGAATTTTTAGTTACAGATTTGATATGTTTTCAATACTTATATGTTTACCCAATTTACTCTAAATTAATTCTCCCTAGCATCTGGATCATGTTTAAAATACCATAAATTGTGGTGAAACAATGTTACATTGTATCCGAATTTTAGCTGGGGTGGACACCAGCCCAACAGTTTATAGAATATGGGATAATGGGATAGTCACTGTCTACAAATACTGGATGAAACATCCGAGCGTCGCCGTACATCTTGATTGATTTGATTCAATCTAGTGTTTTTTCCCTGTACCAAGGCAACATCATTGATCAGTAATTCATCGTTAAAATTGTGATTATTTTTGTTTTAACCTAAGACTATTATGCTTGGTTAATTATTATACTTGAAAACTTACCATACAATGAAAGAGCAAATCAAATTTCATAAATATTTAATTATTGATGACAGTAAATATTTTAGAAAACTTATTAAATTTATTTTAAAGAAATCTCAGGAAAATATTCAAATTTTTGAAGCAGAAAATGGGAAAGTTGGAGTGCAACTTGCCTTAAAACATTTACCAGATTTAGTCATTTGTGACATTATGATGCCTGAACTAGATGGGTATGGCGTACTTCAGGCTTTGCGCGAACACCCCACCACTCAAAGTATTCCGTTTATTTTTTTATCCTCTAGAGTAGATAAAGCAGATCAACGTCATGGGATGGAATTGGGGGCTGATGATTATCTGACAAAACCTTTTACTAAGGAAGAGTTATTGGGCGCGATCGCTGCCCGGTTAAAAAAATATGAACTATTTTATCGCCAATCCCAGAAAGAACTAGATGAATTGCGAGATCACCTAACCCATTCACTCCCCCATGAACTCCATACCCCTCTCACGGGAATTTTGGGTCTTTCTAGAGTTATCTTGGATGTCTACCATATTGAAGATCCCAGAGTCGTTGAGATGATTAACATGATTCACAATTCTGCTCAAGTCCTCTATCGATTAACCCAAAATTTTTTACTTTATGCTGAATTAGAAATTCTCAGTAATGATCCAGAAAAATTTCAAAAAGTGAACATTTTTCAAGAATCAACTTTTACTGAAGAAATTATTACCAATTTAGCCAAAAAAAAAGGTGAAAAATATCAAAGAAAAGCTGACATTTACCTGAGTATTACTCAGGATAAATTTATTAAAATATCAGCGCCAAAGTTTGAAAAAATTTTAGAGGAAATTCTGGATAATGCTTTTAAGTTTTCTCAACCCGGTACACCCATTGAGATTAAAACTCATACCGATGATGTCTTTTGGAAAATTGACGTGATCGATTATGGCAAAGGCATGAGTCCCTCTGAAATTGAGCGGATCGGTGCCTATGTCCAATTTCAGAGAAAACTATATGAACAACAAGGGTCAGGATTAGGCTTAATTATTGCCAAACGATTGACCGAATTATACGGTGGGGAGTTAATCATTAGCAGTATTCCCGGTCAACAAACAATGGTAACAATTTCTTTGCCTTGGGAATCTTGATGGGTAGGGATTCTATGGTTGATGGTTGATAGTGAGACTTTTCAATTTTCAATTTTTCAATTTTCAATTTTTCAATTTTCACTTTCCATCGCAAACATTTGAATTAATTCTTGCTCCAATTGCTGATATTGGTTATCTAATTCTGCGAGCAATTCCTCAATATTTTGAAAGTCATCGGCTTTGCCTTTGATTTCAATTTGTAGGCACAGTTCAGAGAGTGCTTTCGCACCCATTAAGGCCGAAGATCCTTTGAGGCTATGGGCGCATTTTCTCATGGCCGAGGCGTTTTGTTCGGCAACCGCTTGTTTGAGTTGGGCGATCGCATTCGGGGCATCATCTTCGAGAAATCTTTTGGCCATTTTTTGAGGCAGAGAAGGGTTGAGTTCTTCTAACTCAGCAATCACCGATCTATCGATCAACGATGTTACTTCTGGAACCAAGGAAGGTTCCGTAACCGCTGAGGGAATTGCCGGAATATTTTTTGCCCATTTTTGCAACATTTGCTGGACTTGTTCGATGCGAATGGGTTTACTAATATAGTCGTCCATTCCCGCATCTAAACAGTTTTGTTTATCTTCTTGAAATGCGCTGGCGGTCATGGCAATAATTTTCGGTCTTTGCTTTTCTGGCCAATGGCTGACAATATAGCGAGTTGCGGTTAACCCATCCATTCCTGGCATTTGTACATCCATGAAGATGATTTGATAAAAATGCTTTTCCAGGGCTTCAATGGCGGCTAATCCATTGTCAACAACATCAGCAATATAGCCCATTTTTTGTAAAATGGTCAGCAATAATTCTTGATTAATAACGCTATCTTCGACGATTAAAATTTGCAAGGGTATATGTTCCGCTAAACGGGGATTTAGTTTAGCTTTATGGCGTTGATTCGCGGGAGTTGAGGCTTGAATATTTGAAAGAATACTCAGCAGCGAGTCAAAGAGTTGCGCGGGTTTAACCGGCTTCAATAAGTAGCTATTAAAAATCGCCGCGATCGCCTCACTATTTTCTTCGTGATGTAACAGAGTAGTTAATAAAATTAGGGGAACTCTTTTCCCGCCATCATATGCATAAATTTGACTGGCTAAAGTCAAGCCATCCATATCCGTAAGCTGCATATCCAAAATCATCACATCTGGGCGATCGCTGTTCTGCCATTTGAACAACAAATCCGCCCCAGTAGCAATCATTTCCACCTGCAATCCCCAATACTGACATTGTTGCCCTAAAATTGCCGCCGTGGTGGGATGAGAATTCACCAACCAAACCCGCCGATTTATCAATTCGGGAACTGCCGGATTTAAAGAGGGTTCAGGATGGCCGGGAACTGCCTGAGTTTTAATCTTAAAAAAGAAAGTAGACCCTTGGTTTTCTTGACTTTCTACGCCAATACTTCCATACATTAACTTCACCAAGCGATCGCAAATCACCAAGCCCAAACCCGTCCCGCCATACTTACGACTGGTAGCGGAATCCACTTGAGAAAACGGTTTAAATAACCGATTTAATTTATCCTGGGGAATGCCAATTCCCGTATCTTTCACCGCAAAAGTCAGATTGGGGAATTCTGGGGATTGCGCTTCACTGCTATCTGACTGCACTTTTACCTCAACAAACACCTCTCCTTGTTCCGTAAACTTAACCGCATTACTCAATAAATTCATTAAAATTTGATGCAGTCGGGTCACGTCTCCCATAATCATAATAGGCACATCCGGGGCGACTTGATAGAAAAGTTCCAGTTTTTTTTCCTGGGCTTTTAAGCTGAGTAAATCACAAACATTTTCAATACAATCACGGATATTAATTGGGCGGTGTTCTAACTCTAACTGACCGGATTCAATTTTAGAAAAATCCAGAATATCATTAATCACTGCCAGTAGAGTTTCTCCACTCATTTCAATGATTTTTAAGAATTTCTGCTGTTCGCGATTCAGTTCGGTTTCGGCTAACAATTGAGTCATCCCTAAAACCCCATTTAAAGGAGTTCTAATTTCGTGACTCATCATCGCCAAGAAATCTGACTTTGCTTGCGCCGCTTTTTCCGCCGCTTCTTTTTGCTGAGTTAGTTGTTTTTGGAGGCGACGAATCGAAAGTTGATTTTCCACCCGGGCTAAGACTTCTTCAAACTGAAACGGCTTAGTAATATAGTCTACGCCGCCAATATTAAAAGCTTTTACTTTGTCCAAGACATCATCTAATGCACTTAAGAAAATCACCGGAATGTCACGAGTGATGTCTACGGATTTAAGCCGTTCACACACCTCAAATCCATTCATTTGGGGCATTTTAATATCCAGTAAAATCAGATCGGGAGGGTCAGCCTGTACCGTAGCCAAAGCCATTGGCCCATTTAAGGCTTTCCGCACTTCATAGCCTTGTTCGGCCAGCATAGTGGATAGAAACCGCAGGTTTTCTGGGGTATCGTCAACAATTAAAATATCGGCTTTTAACGTGGATGTTGGCTGGGATGTTGGCTGGTTATTCATGCGGCCACCGTTGAATTAAATCCATGATTTTGTCATAGCGAAAATTATTGACTAAGTCAACTAAAACATTCGCGAGGGGGCTATGTTCTGGTGGGATTTGGTCAATCAAGCGAAACAGTCGTTGATCTCTGGCACAAAGGGCCGCTTCTTGGAGTTGCGATCGCCATTGGGGAGACATGGCTTTGAGATGATCCGCATTCAGTTCGTCCGTATGGAGTAAACGGTTTTTACTGGATAATTGATGGGTCAGGGTGTCGTGATGGGTATTTTTGGTTTCATAAATATAACGCACCCCCAAATATTCAGCAATTTTTGCCAAAATTACCTCCTGGCGAAAGGGTTTGCGAACCCAATCATTACAGCCGATCGCTAATATCTGTTGGTGTTCTTCTTCAAAGATACTGGCGGTGAGGGCAATAATCACCACTGGATCCTCACTGGGGTCTTGCAGTTGGCGAATTTGCTGAGTGGCTTCTAATCCGTCCATTTCCGGCATCCGAATATCCATCCAAATTAAATGCGGCTGCCAACTGCGCCATAAAGCGATCGCCTCAATGCCATTCATCGCTTCACCCACCTGAAACCCAATCGATCGTAGTAACTCGGTTAGCATCACTCGATTAGCGGTTTGATCTTCCACTACCAAGATACGATATTCCGGCTGATTTGGTGCAAGACCGACGATTTTTGCCGGGGGAATTTTCGCTTTCACCGATCCAGCTACGGCCAGACGGATAGTAATTTCAAAGCTAAATAGAGTACCGCCATCTAAACAACTGCTGACCAAAATATCTCCCCCCATTAAGCGAACAAATTGGCGGCTAATGGACAAGCCTAACCCGGTGCCTTCAATGGATTTACGCCCGGTTTTAGTTTGGACAAAAGGCTCAAACAAATCATCAGTTTCATCGGGTTCGATCCCCGGCCCACTATCTTGAACTTGGAAGTGCAGTTTATCCTCATAATTTTGTACCATCGTCACCGATAATTGCACCATTCCTTGTTCGGTAAATTTGATCGCATTGCCCAGAAGATTAATTAATACTTGGCGTAATTTACTTTCGTCTGTTTGCACATATTGAGGCACATTGGGGTCACAGTGAAAGATGAATTTTAAACCTTTGCCCGTGGCTTTGAGTTGCAACATTTCAAAGATAGAATTGAGTAACCGAAATAAGTCAAAGCTGGTGGGGTTTAATTCTAGATGACCCGCTTCGATTTTAGACATATCCAACACATCATTAATCAGTTCCAGTAAATGCTCCCCAGAGTAGTTAATAATGTTCAGATATTCTTGCTGTTCCGGGGTTAATCTGTGATCGCGACTCATCAGTTGAGTAAACCCCAGAATCGCATTTAAAGGTGTTCGCAATTCATGGCTCATTTTCGCCAAAAAAGTGCTTTTAGCTTGATTCGCCGCATCTGCCGCTTCTTTGGCTTTTTTCAATTGACTCTCTGATTGACGTAAAGCTTCTTCCGCTTGTTTAAGATAAGTAATATCGCTGGCGGTGCCCGTAATTCCCACGACACGACCTTGCCAATTTCGCACCCCGATCGCATTCACCATTAAATAAATGGGTTGACCTTGTTTAGATCGGTGAACAGTTTCATAGTGAAATACAGATTCACCGGCTAAAATTTCTTGCAGCATTTGCCTATCTTGGTACTGATGTTTCGGATCCGCATAGTCCGTAAACTTTTGTTGGCTCATTTCCTCTGGATCGTAGCCATAAATTTGTTTCACCGCTTGATTCACAAACGTAAACTGACCGGCAGCATCTACAGACCAAATCATATCTTGAGAAGTTTCTACTAAATTTCTATATTTACGTTCATTGGCCGCGATCGCCTCTTCTGCTTGCTTGCGTTCCGTAATATCATTCACCAAATAAAGAATACATTCTTCTCCCCCCAGATTAATCAATTCAGCAGATAATAAAACGGTTCTGATTTCTCCCGACTTTAGTCCCCAAGCAAATTCCTGATTATGCACCGAATCGGCGGTGGTTAACATCTGCATAATTGAGATTTCATCTTGAGGATTTTGCCAAATATTCAGGTGATGACTCATTTGGTTAATCACTTCTTGTTTACTATAGCCGGTTAACGTCAAAAAACTATCATTTACTTCGATAAATTTTCCCGCAGCCAAGGTAGTAATAACAATGGGATTCGGCGAAGACCGAAACGCCTTAGAAAACTTTTCTTCTGATAAGCGTAATGCCGCTTCAGTTTGCGCCCTGACGCGAATTTGCTCTTCTAATTCTTCGGTACGTTCTTGCACTTTCGCTTCTAAGGTGCGGGAATAGACTTCCTCCGCTTCATAGAGACGAGCATTTTCTAAAGAAATCGCCGCTTGAGAACAGAGTAAGCGCAAAACTAAGAGACGATCAGGAGTAAATGCCCCAGGGGTGAGATTATTTTCTAAATAGAGAATGCCGATAAATTTTCCTTGGCCAATAATCGGCACGCAAAGCACGGATTTTGGCTGATGCAAAAGAATATAAGACTCGTCGGGATTTTGAATTTTACAAAAAGGAGAATCAATTTCTTTGGTGGCATCATTGAACACCACATATTCGTGAGTTCTGGCTACATAATTAATAATTGATTTCGGCAATAAGTTAGTTTTTTCCACCGGATGCGATCGCCGTACTGAAACTTCTGAATCTTCCACACCTCCAGCCGCTTCAATAACTAATTCTCCATTTTGTTCTAGAATTAAAAAGCCTTTTTGCGCCCCCGCATTTTCTAGGACAATGGTGATTAATTTGGCCAATAACTTATCCAGGACAATTTCCCCAGATAGGGCTTGAGATGCTTTCACCACCGTGGTTAAATCCAAGGCGGATGCCATGCGAGTTTCCGTGGAGGTTAAGGAGGTCATCCCATGATGGTTTGTGGCGGATAGGCGCCGCAGATCGGCTCGATAAGGAAGCAGTTCGGGATAAGTTTCTTCTAACTGCTTGGCTTTGGCTTTAGCCCCCCATTTGACATAGCAATAGCGAGCATTTTGCAAATAAGTCCTGGCAATATTAATTTGTTGTTTATCCGCATAAAATTTAGCGGCAAGTTCATTAGCTAAGGCTTCTTCGTGAAGATATTCATATTTTTTCGCAGCGGCGATCGCTTTTTCATAAAAATCCATCGCTTTAGCTTCCTGTCCCTTCGCCCGGTAGCGTTCAGCCTCAACTAAATAAAATTTCGCTAAATAGTTCATGGGGGCAAATTTAGCCCATTTCTTCATCTGCTTTTGATTTCGGTAAATCTCTTGCATTTGTCTTCTTTTTTGAAACTGACTAGCGGGATTAATTTGGCTTAAATAGATTAAAGAATCATAAAAATAAAACACCGGCAGGGCGATAGTCCCCACCACTCCGGCTACATATTTTTTAGCAAGTTTCGCATTTTGTCTCGCTTCATGATAGTTGCCAAATAAATAGCAGAGAATCAATTTATTTAAATAAAAGTAGTGTAAAATAGTTTGGTCTTGAGCTTGTTGATGCACCGGCAACATTTTTAACTCATTATAAGCTTCGCCAATTAAAACACAGGGATTCGCCGCCTCTCCCATCAAATTTAAAATTCCCTGGCGAAAGAGTTCACTGCCATAAAAACTGTTAATTTGATTTAGCTGGTAAAGAATCTGGCTATACCCCGCCATTTCTTGTTCTAAAACCGTCAGTTCTTCCTGACTGCTAAAATAGGAATAGTAGCCAGTATGCGCCGCATATTTAGCCCATTCTAAATCCCCGGTTTCCCTGCCCATTAGATACAACTGGCGGACTGATTGTAAGGTTTCTCGGATATGCCGTTTCCAGGGAAAAATCCAAATACTCACGGTTTGGACAACTTTGGCTTTAATCTGGCGATCTTCAACTTTTGACAACAGATTTAAGGCTAACTGACCAAACTGATATCCGGCATTAATTTGCCCTAAAAATCCCGATAAAATTAGCCCATAACCAGCATAAGCAAAAGCAGATTCTGGGGAATTTCCATATTCTAGCGAGAGATTCACCATTTTGAAAATAATCAGGGGAAACAGTTCGGGAACGGCAATATAAGACGCGGTAGCTACGGTGGATAAAATTCTAATGGCAGCCAGGTGAATGGGATCGGTCATGGTCGGCAGATGAATTAAATCCTCAATTTTTTTGCAAAACATTGCCCATTGAATCTGGTAAACTCCGAACCAAATTTTATGCAGAGGTACAGCGGTTGTTGTTGAATTTGCCGGGACTGAAGGGAAGGTAATCCCTAATAGTTGTAAAACAGGTAAAGCGGTATGAACCGCTTCTTTTAACTGGTTTTGGGCTTGGTAGGCTTGGATTTTGATTTCATAAACTTTTGCCTTATCTAAAATATTTTTGGCCGATTGTAAAACCACTAAGGAAAATTTATACATTTGCGGCAAATGCCCACTTAAATAAGCCGCTTCCGCTGCTTCCACATGGAGGAACAAGGTTAGTTCATATTGGGTTTGCCAACTGCGAACTCCTAATAAAGTGATGCCGATGGTGAGATAATTTAAAGCCAGTTCATAAGCGGCAGCAGTTTTGGCTTTGATGCCAGCAGTTAAATTTAGTTCCGCGAGTCGATCGCGATCGCCCTGATATTTAATCTGTTCGCTCCCCGCATTCAATTGATTGACAATTTCAAAGATTTTCGCCTCGCGATCGCTTTCTGGAGTATTTTGATATAAAAACTGTCCCACTTGCCAGTGAACCGCTTGTTTTTCCTTCATTGGCATCAAAAAATAAGCCGCTTGTTGAATGCGATCGTGGACAAACTTGTAGGCGATTGACTTTGTTTGAGACAGATGCAATGGCTGGGATGCGGATAAATTACCCAGAGAAGTTTCTGGTAAGAATCCATCGCGATCGCTTAAGGGAACAATCAGCCCTTCTTGGACTGCGGCTTGCAAATTTACCGTTGTTTGCTTCAGGGATTTTCCACTCAACATTGCCAAAGTCCCTAAATCAAAATGATTGCCAATACAAGCGGCTAACTTCAGGCTTTCTTGACTAGAATCGGGCAATTTTTGAATTTTACTGGCCATCAACTCAACCACATTATCAGTAATTTCTCTGACTGAAATCTGATTAATCTCCCAATGCCAAGACCCTCGTTGATAATCAAAGTAAATTAACTGGTCTGCGGCCAAAGCTTTTAAGAACTCATTCACAAAAAACGGATTACCCCCGGTTTTATTTTGGACTACTTGGGCTAAATATTTCGTAACCTCTAAAGGTTGCTTAACCGTCTCAGAAATTAACTGATTAATTTCTTTTAATTTCAAAGGAGATAAAGAAATAGATGAAATAATTGCCCCCTGGTGTTCCAATTCACTTAAAGTCAGCATTAAAGGATGACTATGACTGACCTCATTATCCCGATAAGCCCCGATAAACAAAACAAAATCCAAGCAGCCACTCATCAAGAGTTTCAGCAGTTTTAAACTAGCGGAATCAATCCACTGTAAATTATCCAGGAAAATTACCAGAGGATGTGCAGCATTAGCAAAAACTTGGATTAAGTTTTGAAATAACAAATTTAAGCGATTTTCCGCTTGCATCGCCGGTAAAAATGACCCCACAGATTCACAGCCAATAATCCGCTTAAATTCGGGAATTACCTCCAGAATTAATTGGGCATTAGCCCCTAAAACTTTTAAAGTTTTTGTCCGCCACTCATTCAACTGCTCTTCACTTTCCGTCAGCAGTTGTCGAATCAATTCCTGAAAGGCTTGAATCACCCCACTATAAGGAATATTCCGCTGATATTGGTCAAACTTTCCGCAAATAAAATATCCTTTTTTCCGGGTAATAGGTTTATAAATTTCCGCCACCAAGGATGATTTCCCGATTCCCGGAACCCCCGTCACGGTAATCATTCTGGCTTTTTGGTAAAAAAATCCTGGAGAAACTGGAGAAACTGGAGAAACATTTCCTAAAGTTGCTGAGGACTTCGGGGTCTTTCCTCGACCCGCTATCTGTTCAAAGGCTGCTAATAACTGGGCTATTTCTTTAGACCGCCCATACAGTTTATTCGGGATCAGGAATTTGTCAGAAATATCTTGGCTGCCCAAGGGGAATTGGCTAATCACCCTTGTGGATCTTAATTGACTTAAGCAAAATTCTAAGTCCGCTTTCAGCCCCCAAGCACTTTGATATCTTTCTTCAGCAGTTTTCGCTAAAAGTTTCATCACCAGGTCGGAAATTGCTCGAGGAATTGGCTCAAATTTATCTAGCTGTTTTTCTCCATTATTGGGTATAATTAAATGAGGAGGTTGGGGTTGTTTAGCCAAGTGGCAGTGAACTAACTCCATTGCATCAGCCCCTTTAAATGGTAACTGGTGCGTCAGGAGTTCATAAAAAGTTACACCCAGAGAATAAAAGTCCGTGCGATAATCCAAAATCCGATTCATTCTGCCGGTTTGTTCCGGGGACATATAGCTAAGAGTTCCCTCTAATATCTGTGGGGTTTCCAGCAGGTGACTGTCTTTGGCAAAATCCACGGCAATGCCAAAATCAATCAGCTTCAAAACCTTAGTTTCTGGGTTATAAACTAGGTTCGATGGATTAACATCTTTGTGGATGATGTTAGCCGCATGAATTTCTGCTAAACTATCAGCAGAGGCGATCGCAATTTCTAGGAATTCTTCCAGGGTAAACCGGCGGTGGGACATTAAACTTTTTAACGATTTGCCGCCAAAATCCTCGAAAACAATCATCAGGGTATTGTGATAGGTTTCTAGGCTATAGGACTTGACCACCCGCTGAAGATTCAGATTGTGGGTTATCAGATACTCCAGCTTATATTTGCGGATTTTTTCCGGGGTCGGATAGTCCTCTTTAAGCACTTTGAGAATCACTGGTTGATTGTCTGATTCACGCAGCCCTCGATAGACTCGTGAATTGGGACTTTCATGGATGGTTTGAAGAATTTTATATCCGGCGATCGCTGGCATAGTTATTTGTTGTTAGTTGTTAGTTGTTAGTTGTTAGTTGTTGGTTGTTGGGTAGGGATTCTTTGGTTGTTGGTTATTAGCTACTTAACAATGACTAGCTAATAACTAATCATAAATCATAACAGCCGCTGGCCAATGAAACAGCCTGTGACTATTTTATGTTTAAAATAAAACGTCAGGATTTTACTATGAAAAATAAATTGCCAACCAGAAAAGCGATCGCCCGAACTCGTCTCGTCTCCCTGAGTGCGATCGCGGGGTTATTCCTGTTCACCGCTTGTCAACCGGCCCCGAATGCCACCTCGGATCAATTTACCGTGGGGATGGTTTTAGTCGGGCCACACAATGACGCGGGGTGGAACCAGTCCAACTATGAGGGAGTGCAGACCGTTGCCGCAAAAGTTCCTCAAGTGAAATTTCAATATGTGGATAAAGTTAATCCCGGTGATCGGCCCAACGTGAAAGCATCCCAAGTCGCCGATGATTTAATTGATTCTGGGGCAAAAATGATTATTTTCAACTCCGATGACTTTAAAGATGATGCCCTGGAAACCGCGAAAAAATATCCCGAAATTCCGGTGATTCATATCTCTGGGGATGCTGCCTGGAAAGAAGGGAAAAATTATCAAGCAATTCCCAACTTAGGTAATATTATGGGGCGGATGGAATATGGCAAAATGATGGCCGGATGTGCCGCCGCCCTGGGGACGGAAACCGGCAAAATTGGCTATCTTGGCCCATTAATTAATGATGAAACTCGCCGCTATGCCGCGTCTGCTTATTTAGGGGCTAAATATTGTTGGCAAAACTATCGGCAAAAAGACCCGCAAGATTTAACTTTTAAAGTTACCTGGATTGGTTTTTGGTTTAATATTCCGGGGAAAACTTTAGACCCGACAAAAGTTGCCGATGACTTTTATAATAGTGGCTTTGATGTGGTCATGTCTGGCATTGACACCCCCGAAGCGGCTGTGCAAGGAAAAAAAGCCGCCGCAGCGGGCAAAAAAGTCAAATATGTTCACTATGATTATATCAAAGGCTGTGAAATTGCCCCAGATATTTGCTTAGGACTTCCTTATTATAACTGGGCAGTTCCTTATCAGGAAGCGGTGAAAAAAGCTATGTCTGGTGAATATACCAGTGAATTTGTTTTAGCTGGTCCAGATTGGGCAAATATTAATAGCCCAGAAACCAGTGCGATTGGTTTTATTGCCGGTCAAGCTTTGGGCGATCGCGCCTCATTTCTCAATCAATTTACTCAAGGATTGGGAGATGGCAGCATCCAGCTATTTAAAGGGCCATTAAACTTTCAAGATGGCAGCGTTTTCTTGAAAGCAAATGAAGTAGCCACCGACCAACAAATCTGGTATTTACCAAAATTATTAGAAGGCATGAAAGGGGCGAATTAGTAGCAGAGGAACCCGCCATCGGCAGAGGAGAAAGTGAATAGTGAATAGTGAATAGTGAATAGTGATATTTCTTTTGTAGGGGCTATATGGCCATTCGCCTCTACAATATTGCACTGGCCCGCTCGTGGTTTAGTAATCTGAAAACCGCTGTAAAAGCATTTCAGTCGGTTAAAACCGACTTTAGCTATTAGCCAGGGATTTTATTTAATCCCTGGCGCTGGCGGTTTTTCTTGCATCATTTTCAACCAGCCTTTGTGTAACCCTGCGATCCGTCGGGGATTAAAATCCCCGCCTCATAGCGCAAGTCGGTTAAAACCGACTAATTATGTTTGGTAGGGGTCAACGGCCGTTGACCCGTACAGAATTCTAGTCGGTTAAAACCGACTTTAGCTATTAGCCAGGGATTTTAATCCCTGGCGGTTTTTTTGGAACAAAATTATTAAGATTTAATTAAATTAATGGCAATGGGGATCAAAATAGTTTACTATTATTAAATAGCACTTTTTTATCAGACTAACGCTAACTTTTTTTATCTAAAATATCAATAATTACTTATGAACCAACGTATTCTAAAAATTGATGACCTCCGTGATTTAACCAGTCCGGATAAAATTGCTAAGATTTTTCAGCAATTAGGTTACACCGCTTCAGCGGAACCAATTGATATAAAAAGTTTAGAATTATCCCCTCGCAGTGAAGAAGCGATCGCGGGTGGTTATTTGATTGCTGACCAAGACCGAGGTGGTTTGCAAGTAATATTATTTGAGTTAAAACCAGAGGCTTGGATTTCCCCATCGATCGCCAGTGGTCGGATGAAAGCGATCGCCTCTCAGTTGGGCAAAAGACCCTCGGAATTTTTGTTATTAGCCACAAAAGACTATAACCAGTTGATGTTAGTCAACCCTCGCAAGTTTTTTGATGAAAAAAGTAATTTACAGGCAAGTATTCGCAAGTTATTAATCGACCGCCAAAATCCCACCGCTTATGATTTAGACCGCTTAGAAGCGATCGCGGTTCGGGGTCGTTCTGCCCGAGAACTGTACCAAGCACAATGTGAAGCTTTTGATGTTGAGAAACTCACCAAAGGATTTTATCAAGAATATCAGAAATTATTTCACCGAGTATTAGAGGCGATTTCCTCTCATAATCCTCACCCCTATTTTGCCGATAGAGACCGGCTTTCTCAGTTTACCCAAAGGTTATTGGGGCGGATTATGTTCTTGTATTTTCTCCAGAAAAAGGGCTTTTTGGCAGGCGATCGCCAATTCCTGAAAACGATGTATGGCAAAGGCAAAAGTGCTTATCAAGCGGAAAATACCGATTATTATACCGAAATTTTAGAGCCATTATTTTTTGACACCTTAAACCAGCAACGAGAAAATCATCAATCCCCCTGGGGGCAAATTCCCTATTTAAATGGGGGACTATTTGACCGGGATTATGGGGAAAATATTCAAGATGGGGCTGGTCGTGAAACCCCGGAATTAATTACATTGCCCAATCGGATTTTTGACCCCGGTAATTCTGACAGCATTTTAGGATTTTTCAATAGCTATAACTTCACGGTGGCAGAAAATGTTACTGGGGATGAAGATGTAGCGGTTGACCCAGAAATGTTGGGGAAAGTATTTGAAAATATGTTAGCCGCAGAGGAACGGGGTAAGTCGGGAACCTTCTATACTCCTCGTGGAATTGTTCAGTTTATCTGTGCGGAAGTGTTAGGGCGATATTTGGCAGATACCACGGGAATTAGTTTAGAAACGGCGCAAAAATTGGTGCATTATGACCCAGATATTTCCGACAAAGATTTGAATGAATTAATTTCGCCCCAAGATGCGAAAAGTCTCAAAAAAGCCCTGATGAATTTAAAAGTTCTTGACCCTGCGGTGGGTTCTGGGGCGTTTCCTTTGGGGATGATGCAGTTAATCTTAAATGTGCGGCAAGCTGTAGCCCGTCGAGAAGGGATGACCGTCCAGCGAGGCAGTTTGGCAATATCAGAATGGAAGCGAGAAATTATTGCTAATAATCTTTATGGGGTGGATATTAAACCAGAGGCGATCGAGATTGCTAAACTGCGGATGTGGTTATCTTTGGTGGTGGATATTCCCACTATAGAAAATGTGGAAGCTTTGCCGAATTTAGATTATAAGTTGATGTGTGGAGATTCGCTGATTTCTAAGATTAATGGGCAAACGATTATTCCTATACCGGGGCAATCGGAACAGTTAGCTTTCGCTTTTGAGATGACGGAATTGGATAAGGCGATCGCGGATTTGTTGAAATTAGAAAAACAATATTTTCATGTGTCTTCTCAGGAACGGCAAGATTTACGCTTACAAATTATGGAGGCGGAAAAACGAGTTTTTGTCGGGGCGATCGCCGACCAACGCCATTTTATTTTAGCACAACAAAAGCAGTTAGAACTAGAAATTAAGGAATTCGATAAACCTAGCAAACAGCAGTTACAAGAACGGGAACAGTTAGCCGCCCGGTTAGCAGGATTAGATGACTTTGAAGCCCAGGTAAAAAGGGGCGATCGCTCTTTAAATTTCTTTCAATATTATCTGCATTTTCGCGATGTTTTTGAACAGAAAGGAGGGTTTGATATTGTCATTGGCAATCCCCCCTATGTGCGACAAGAGCAAATTAAGGAAATTAAGCCCGCTTTAAAAGAGGAATATGACTGTTATACGGGAGTGGCGGATTTATATGTTTATTTTTATGAACAAGGATTTCGCTTACTCAAGGAAAAAGGTTATCTCAGTTTTATCACCTCTAATAAATATTTTCGGGCAGGGTATGGGGAAAAACTCCGCAAATATCTAGGGACAAAATCCACCATTGAAGTAATGATTGATTTTGGCGATGCTAATGTCTTTGAGGCGATCGCTTATCCTAGTATTATTGTAGTCAAAAAAGAAGATCCCCCCCAGCCCCCCTTAAAAAGGGGGGAGAAATCCCAACCAGACTCTTCAGCCCCCCTTATTAAGCGGGGTTTGGGGGGATCAAATCCAGACTCTTCAGCCCCCCTTATTAAGGGGGGTTTGGGGGGATCTCATCAAGTTTCTGTATTGACCTGGCAAGAAGGGCAGGAGTTAGAAGACTTTGTTTCCGTTTATCAAAAAAATGCTTTTTCTCTCGATCAAACCGAATTAAAACCCGATGGTTGGCGGTTAGAATCCTCAAAAGTTTTACGCTTATTGGATAAGTTAAGAAATGCCGGAACTCCTCTCGGTGAATATGTCAATGGTCGTTTTTACTATGGAATTAAAACAGGTTTCAATGAAGCCTTTGTCGTCGATCGCGAAACGCGGGATAGATTAATTGCCGAACATCCTTCATCCGCTGAAGTTCTCAAGCCATTTCTCCGAGGTCGAGATGTAAAAAGATGGTCTGTGGACTTTGCTGAACAATATTTAATTAAGATCGAATCCTCAGAAAATAAAGAACATCCTTGGAGTGGCAAATCAGAAAAAGAAGCTGAAAATATTTTCGCTAAAACTTATCCGGCAATTTCTCAAAGATTTAATCAGTATCGAGAACAACTCATTAAACGTTGTGACCAGGGAAAATATTTCTGGGAGTTAAGGTCTTGTCAGTATTGGGATGAATTTGAAAAACCGAAAATATTCTATCAAGAAATTGCAACTTATCAAGCATTTGCTTGGGATGATTATCACTTTTATTCTAATAACAAAACTTTTCTGATTCCCAATGCAAGTAAATATCTAGTCGCTTTACTAAATTCAAAAGTAGTTTGGTTTTTCCTAAGTTATATAACATCTAAGTTACAAGGTGATGCTTATGCAATGCAAACCACATATGTCTCACAAATTCCCATCCCGAAACCCAGTGAAGCCGACAAACAAGCCATAGAAGAATTAGTAGAAAAATGCCTAGCCGCGAAAGGAGTCGGAGTCGATCGCTGGGAGGCAGAAATAGACGACAGAGTAGCCCACCTGTATAAGCTGACTGCTGATGACATGACGATTATTAAAGGAGACGGATAACATGAGAAAAAATTATAAATTTTGAGACAGAATGTAGGGGCAAAGCATTCGGGCAACAATTTCTGGAAAAAAACGCCAAATTTAATATCCGAATGCTTTGCCCCTACAAAAATCAAAATTTAGGGCCTTGTAGGGGCAAAGCATTCGGGCAACAATTTCTGGAAAAAAACGCCAAATTTAATATCCGAATGCTTTGCCCTAATCCACAGGGCAAAGCATTCGGCCGAAATGTTAACTGTGATAATCAGGAATTAATCACCGAATGCTTTGCCCCTACAAAAATCAAAATTTAGGGCGTTGTAGGGGCAAAGCATTCGGGCAACAATTTCTGGAAAAAAACGCCAAATTTAATATCCGAATGCTTTGCCCTAATCCACAGGGCAAAGCATTCGGCCGAAATGTTAACTGTGATAATCAGGAGTTAATCACCGAATGCTTTGCCCCTACAAAAATCAAAATTTAGGGCGTTGTAGGGGCAAAGCATTCGGGCAACAATTTCTGGAAAAAAACGCCAAATTTAATATCCGAATGCTTTGCCCTAATCCACAGGGCAAAGCATTCGGCCGAAATGTTAACTGTGATAATCAGGAATTAATCACCGAATGCTTTGCCCCTACAAAAATCAAAATTTAGGGCGTTGTAGGGGCAAAGCATTCGGGCAACAATTTCTGGAAAAAAACGCCAAATTTAATATCCGAATGCTTTGCCCTAATCCACAGGGCAAAGCATTCGGCCGAAATGTTAACTGTGATAATCAGGAATTAATCGCCGAATGCTTTGCCCCTACAAAAATCAAAATTTAGGGCGTTGTAGGGGCAAAGCATTCGGGCAACAATTTCTGGAAAAAAACGCCAAATTTAATATCCGAATGCTTTGCCCTAATCCACAGGGCAAAGCATTCGGCCGAAATGTTAACTGTGATAATCAGGAATTAATCACCGAATGCTTTGCCCCTACAAAAATCAAAATTTAGGGCGTTGTAGGGGCAAAGCATTCGGGCAACAATTTCTGGAAAAAAACGCCAAATTTAATATCCGAATGCTTTGCCCTAATCTACAGGGCAAAGCATTCGGGCGAAATGTTAACTGTGATAATCAGGAATTAATCGCCGAATGCTTTGCCCCTACAAAAATCAAAATTTAGGGCGTTGTAGGGGCAAAGCATTCGGGCAACAATTTCTGGAAAAAAACGCCAAATTTAATATCCGAATGCTTTGCCCTAATCCACAGGGCAAAGCATTCGGCCGAAATGTTAACTGTGATAATCAGGAATTAATCACCGAATCCTTTGCCCCTACAAAAATCAAAATTAAATTAGGTTTGTAGGGGCAAAGCATTCGGGCAACAATTTCTGGAAAAAAACGTCAAATTTAATATCCGAATGCTTTCCCCTTATTCCACAGGGCAAAATGTTAACTGTTATAATGAGCCAAATATCCCATGAAAATCCATGACTATATCGATAACTCAGAAAACCGAACCCTGCAAGCAACCCTGATGCAAATTATTGAACAGGAAAACCAAAAAGTGCTGGATATTGCTACGGGATTTTTCCGCATTGAAGCCTGGTTTCGCCTGGAAAAATCCATGCAGCAACTTGAATCATTGCGGTTACTTATTGGTCGTGACCCTAGCATCCGCCCCGCAGAAAAAGACCATATTAATTTACTTGAATATTTTCAGCGAGAAATCCAAAATCAAGTAGAACACCAAGCATTTAACGTTGAGTATAAAAACCAAATTACCCGGTTAATCGAATACTTAGAAAAAGAATCCGTAGAAGTGCGACTTTTTGGCGCATTGGGCAACAAATCTCTATTCCTCCATGCCAAAGCCTATATTTTTGACCACTATAGTATCGTCGGTTCCAGTAACTTCACCCCCTCCGGTCTGCTGGGAAATACGGAACTGAATATTGTGAATAAAATAGAAGCGATCGCCCGTGACCTGAGAGAAAACTGGTTTGAAAAATTCTGGGATCACCCCAGCGTAGACACGGAGTATAAAACCAAACTAATTGATATCCTCAACGCTTCCAAATTTGGCAGTAAACCTTACACTCCCTATCAAATTTTTATCAAAGCTTTATATGAACAATTCAAAGATGACACCCTCCTCGAAGGTAGTCAGCAAACCGGCTTAAATCTAGCCAATTTTCAACAAGAAGGCTTTGAAAGGGCAATCAAACTCCTAGAAAAACATGGGGGATGTATGGTTGCGGATGCTGTGGGTTTAGGCAAAACTTTTATTGGTTTGCGAGTCATAGAACATTACTTAATCAAATTGCGGAGACCGGGTAAAATACCCCGCGCCCTAGTGATTTGTCCAGCCCAATTGCGGGATTTAGTTTGGCGTAAAAAAATGGATGATTTTAACATCAAAGCGGATATTATTTCCCATGAAGAACTGAGTAGACAAAACTTTAACCTGCGACGTTTCCGTAACCATGATTTAATCGTAGTCGATGAATCCCACAGCTTTAGAAATAGTGCCACCCAACGCTATCAAAATCTGCAAAAACTTTTAACCAGCGGCAACCAAGACAGCAAGATATTATTGCTCACCGCTACGCCGATTAATAATAGTATTTATGACCTATATCACCAAATCTCTCTGCTGACCAAAAATAACGATTTAAAATATCAAAATCGGGGCATGGGAAATTTGACCAGCTATTTTAAAGACCTGAAAGAAGGCAAAGCGGAAATTACCGATTTACTCATGGAAACAATGGTACGTCGTACCCGACAAGATGTAATTAAACGTCAACAAGCGGGGGAAGAAATTGTCATTGCCGGACAAGTGATTAAATTCCCCAAACGGCAATTAGAAAAATTTACTTATAACTTTGAGGAAAATTTTGCCGGACTCTATGAGGCGATCGCTGATAAAATTGATCGCCTCAACCTTGCCCCTTACAACATCAAATCTTTCAAGAAAAAACGGGTAAAAGATGATGAAGATGAGGTGAAACGAAATAAAGCCCTAGTCTATCTACAAAAAGCCCTCTATTTGAAGCGGTTTGAAAGTTCCCTAGTTGCCTTTGCCAACACCCTGCAAAATCAACATAATTTTCAAACAAAGTTCTATGAAACTCTCACTCAAGAAGGAAAATTGCTGGATAGTGTTAACTTTAGAAAGCTGATTCTTGCCTTAGAAAGCGAAGATGATGAAGAGTCTGTCACCACTATTCTGGAAAACTTAGAAGCGATCGCCATTAAAGACTATGACATTAAAGAACTGCGATCGCAAATAGAAACAGACCTCGCAGCCCTAAATAGCATTTTAACAATCATTGACAAAATCAAAACATCGGTGGAAACATCCCAAACTGCCCAAGAGGGCGATCGGAAACTACAAGCCTTCAAACGACTATTAATAAACCTCAAAGGTCAAAAAATCTTAGTCTTTAGTTACTTTAAAGACACTGCCAACTATCTCCATGAACAACTAACCAAAGACAAAACATGGTTAACCCAAATGTCTCATCATGGCAAAACCCCAAAAATTGACCTAATTACTGGTGACTCTTCCGGTCAACAACGGGCAGCGAAAGTGCGACACTTTGCCCCCAAAGCTAACGCCCAAGATGAAGAAGAATTAGCATATTGCCAAGCAAACCCTATTGATATTTTAATCTGTACTGATGTTCTCAGTGAAGGGCAAAATTTACAAGATGCCGGGATTTTAGTTAACTATGATTTACACTGGAATCCAGTCAGAATGATTCAAAGGGCGGGACGAATTGACCGTTTAGGCACGGATTTTGCTACTCTATATATTTATAATTGCTTTCCCGAAGCCGGACTAGAAAAACTACTCAATTTGGTCAAACGTTTACAACAAAGAATTGCCACTATTGACCGAGAAGTCGGTTTAGATGCCTCCGTTTTGGGGGAAAGCATTTCCGAACGTTCTTTGGATGAATTAGTGCGCCTTAAACAAGCGGATACGGTGGCGGAAAAACGCGCTATTCTGGAAGAATTAGAACAAGCAGCAGAACTAATTTCTCTTGACGAAATGCGCTTTCCTCTGCTACAATATCTCCAGAAATTTGCTAAAGAAGAACTAGAAGATATTCCCCTAGGAATTCATAGCACCTATCATTTTAATATTCCCGAACCTAATTTTAAAGATGGGGGAATTTTCTTGGCTTTTCGGGTAGGCGATCGCCACTTTTGGCAATGTTATCCCCGCATCAACGGCGCCATTAGTACCGACCCTCAAAACATGGTTCATAGTCTTCGCAAAATCTATGGTTGGATTCAATGTGAAGAAACCGACTTTCCCCCACCAGAAACATTGCCCCCGGTCAAATTTGATGCGGCGGTTTTTGCGATTTTTCAGGGCGCGGTCAACAATATCCTCAACGCATTAAAAAAAGATCAAGCCACCGCCAAAATTACCCCCAAGCTGACCAAATATCCTCAACTAATTTACCATCTGCTTACTCAGCCCAATGACTCTATAGAAGATGTAGCAGCAAGCGATCGCATTTTGCAAGTGATTAAAACCTTAAACTTGAAAAGCTACAACAAAGAACTGAAAAATTTCTGGCTAGAATACACGGTGACGAAAAATATTCAGCAGTTAATCATTAGCTTAGATGACTTATTTGTCGAAAATGAATATTATGTCAACTTAGAAGCCAAATTAGAACCAAAAGAACCCACTCAAGAAACAATGGCTAACAATGTCACGGAAAAAGATATTCAGTTAATTTGTTATGAATGGATTAAACCTGGGGGTTGAGAAACCGGGTTCAGAAACCCAGAAACCGGGTTCAGAAACCCAGCCCAGAAACCGGGTTTCTTAATTTAAGTTTTGATACTTAGACAGAAGTTAAGACAGAAACCCGGTTTCGACCCTGGTCTATTCCCCCTTAGTCTTTAATAAAATATTGCCCCGTTGATAACCTGATTCTGGTTCATAAGCACTAAAAGTTAGAGAACCCAAATTATCAAAAATGGGGTTTCCGGCAATTTCTAAGAGTTGCAAAATGGGAAACTCTCGCTTTAACAACTTTTCGGCGTTTTGCCAATTCAGATATATATAACCGTAGTTGGGCGACCTTAAAGCCGCGATCGCATCACTAAAGCTTTCTTGTTGCAATATAGACTCAGAATTTGCCGCATTATTCGCCGCATTTAAAGCCGATTGCAAGGTATTAATCGACGAGGCAAAAATCTCATAATTGCCTACGGTAGTATGCAATCCTTGGACTTTGGCTTTGAGGCTTAAATTTCCCCCTGCTTCGACCTTGGCAGCGGTTAATTTTGTCCAAGCAGAAAGGGGCAGATCCTCGAATGTCACCGACCCAGTAGTGTAACCTTCTTGACGGGCGATCGCATCTAAATGAGCAATTCCCGCTTCGGTATTTTCTCCCTTTTCCGCCACAAAAATCCAATCAGCCCAATTAGGATTTTGAACCGGAGTATTTGTGCCAATTAAACCTAGGGCATATTCTCCAGTCACCCAGGAAAAAATATCTTCCGGTAGATTAACTTTCCAACTACTTTCTAACTTGGTTAAGGGCGGATTAACCAAAGCGGAAATCACCCCCTCTTTGGCCAAAGTAGGTGCAAATTTTGCCCAAAAATCCGGCAAATTTGAGCCAGAAGCTAAAATATCCACTGATGCGGGAATATATTTTAATGCCCCAACGGGAGCACGCAAAGGCGATGTTTCCGATGTTTCATTTGTTGCCGTAAGCTCGATTAAATTTCCCGCCACTTGTGCCACTAATCCTTGTTTTTTCAGTTCCAAAGAAATAGCCAAATGTTCGTAAATTTCCGGGCTTTCTAAGTCCAGTTCCTGGTCAAAGTTTTCTGGGGTTAAATCGGGGTTTGAACCTGAAGGTCGATCGCTTAACCAGGCTAAAAATTGCGGCATATTAATAAAGGTTAAGCCAATTTGGGGATTTTTTTGGTTATTTTGTTGGCTATTTTTAATTAGGGGCGCGATCGCTGCTTGATAGGGGGGATAACCCTCTAAATTTAGCCCTCCTGCTTGCACATTATTAATCGCTTCTCGCAGCACTTTCGGGTGATTGCCAAATAAGACAAAGCGATCGCCCACCACCGCTGAAGCCCAATCCCCAGATAAAGGCTTAATTCCCCCGGCTAAAGGAATCAATTCTGAGGCATTAAAACCATTACTATAAATTAATTGTACCCCGGCATAATCTTCTAAAACTAACTCATGGCCAACCAGGGGCTTATTTTCCCAAAAATGAGTAAGAAACTCCCGACTTGCTTGCGGATCTTTCGTAGCGATCGCCACCAAATAACCCGGTTGTGAGCCATTAATCGGGTCGCGATCGATATCTGAAGTCGTCATGGCCAAAGTAATTTCATTACCCAACCAAGGTTGAATATCGGTGCTATAATTAACCTGAGTTGGCGCCAATAAACTTTCTTTGACTTGTTGTAATTGGCGACTAATTTGCGGGGTATTCTTGCTGGCGGCAGTCTGCTGGACAAACTCTTCTAATTGGTCAGGATTTACCAACAAAGAGGCCATAAACGGGGCTTGTTTCGGCACAAAAATACTGGCTTCTGGGCTAACTTTTCCCTCATCACCAAATAGGGTATGGCCAAATAGGGTATGAAGATCGCTAGGGCTACCTCCGGAAACCCCACAGCTTGCCAGTTCTAATACCAAAACAATCGCCGCAAAAATAGTAAAAAAGTTAAATTTTTTCTGTGGTTTCATCAATTTGATGTGATCTTTACTGAGCATTTTCTTGATTGGGCGAAGCCCACGATCATATTCCTAGGGTGGGCATTGCCCACCCTACTATGGAAGATTGTATTCGTAGGGTGGGCATTGCCCACCCTACTATGGAAGCCGATCAATCGAGAGAACTCGCCAAACTTTTATTGTATTGTCTTCGCTGCCACTGGTGAGCATTTGGCCATCGGCACTAAGTTTCAGGGAATGCACCGTATCCGTATGACCCGTTAATACTTGCAACCGTTCTCCGGTCGTGGCATCCCACACTTTAATCAGGCTATCCAGGGCGCCGCCCCCAGTAATCACCGTTCGTCCATCTCGACCAAAGGCGATCGCCCGCACCGCATCAGAATGTGCTTTTACCGCTAACAGCAGTTCACCCGTATTCAGATCCCAGAGATTAAACGTACCATCGTCAGTGCCACTGGCAATTTTTTGCCCATCCGGACTAATAGCCAAAGCGCGGAGTTGTTCCCTAGGACGCTGTAAAGTGCGTAAGATCGTGCCGTTGGCCAAATTCCAGATATGAATTGTGCCGTCACTGCTGCCACTGACCAAAATCGGCTGCGACTTAGAATAGGCGATCGCCAACACCGGCTGACTATGACCATACAACTGCTGCCGCTTCACCCCTTTGGGAAAACCAGTCACATCATTTTCCACATCCCACAAGGTAATCGTCCCATCTTGCGACCCACTAGCCAGAGTTTTACTATCGGGACTAAACGCCAAAGAAATCACCCAAGAAGAAAGACTCTCAATGGTGTGTAACCAATAACCCGTACTGACTTCCCAAAGATTAATCTTGCCGTCACCCCCGGCACTCCCCAGCATTTTGCCATCAGGACTGGTGGTGACAACCCAAACCTGCTGGGAATGGGCTAGTAAAGTATGCAGCAGAGTTCCTGTAGCGACTTCCCAAAGTTTCACGGTTTTATCCACGCTGCCACTGACCAAAACTTTAGCGTCTGGGCTGAGATCCACGGTATTGACTGCCCAAACATGGCCGGTGAGAGTATTAGTCAGGACAAAATCTTTTCCGGGGACTGTGGGATTTTTCTCCAATGGCTTAGAAAGCACCGTCTCCAAGGGTAAAGCTTCTACGGGACTAGATGCGATCGTATTTTCCACCGCAGGACTTGCCGAAGATGAGGGAGAGGCAGAAAGTAGATACTGTAAATCCAACTCATTCAGTAGTTGTAAAGCGGTGACTGGCACTGTTAAAGCGATCACGCCCATCAATAATTTGGGCGCATATTGGCGAAAAGTGCGGTGACGACTGCGCCGATGACTTCTGCGGTGGTGGTGTTTATGGGTCGTGGCATAAGGAATGACCCAAGATGGCATCAAATTCTGGGATAGCTGTGGGAATGGGGAAGGGGTCTGGGAGGGGTATTGTAATGACCCGATCGCCCCTGGTGTCGCTTGTGTCCCTGATGCTGATGTAGGCGATCGCCTTTGACGGTGGCGCCAAGATTGTCGAGAATATCCCCCAGAGTGCAAAGTGGAACGAATTTCTTGCAACCGCTGCAAAATCAGATAAGTATTTTGGGGTCGGTTGCCGGGAAACGGGGCCATCATATAATCCAGCAAATCCACCAACGGGGGGAAAATATGCTCCACCGGCGATCGCCACTGTAACTCCCCAGTCCGCGAATCTTCGGGAAAAACATTCGGTTCTTTGCCCGTCAACAAATAGACAAAAGTCCGGGCTAAAGCATAAAAATCAGACTGGGGCACCGCCTTACCATTCGCTTGTTCTGGGGGGGTATAACCGGGAGAAATAATTCCCGTCACCTGAGAACCACCCCCGGCCACCTTAGCCAAATAAGTCCCAGAAACTTGTCGGGCACTGCCAAAATCAATTAACGCCAACTGACCCACCGGACTCGGCCAGCTATTTTCCGCATCATTATCTGAGGAATCAAAACGCCGCATAATATTCGACGGCTTAATATCCCGGTGAAAATAATTCTGTTGATGGACTTGTTGGAGAATTTCTACCAGTTGGATTAACCACTCAACGGTTTGGGTTTCGGTAATCGGACAATGGTCGCGATCGCTCATCCACTGTTCCAGATTTTCTCCGGCAATAAACTCCATCACCAAACAATGCAACTCAAAGTCTTGGTTTCTCCCGGTAAAAATAAAATAACCGTCCGGTTCCACCAGGGGAATTCCCGGATGATGTAACCGCTGGAGCACCGCCGCTTCCCGCTGAAACAGTTCGATCGCCTTGCGATTCTTGGAACTGAGTACCTTGAGCACCTTAACCTGGGGCGTCCCCGCTTGCTCATCGAGTACCTTATAGGTTGTGCCAAAACCCCCCTCTCCCAAAAGACCTTGGACACGATAACGCCCTTGCAACTGCAAAACCGATCCACAATGTCGGCAAATGCGGTGATGCTCATGCAGTGGATCCGTAGGATTGGGACATTTAGGATTTAGGCAGTAACTCACGACCAGTACATCCAGAGTGAAGGGAACAAATTAAATATTGACATAGCCAAATCCATCACGGCAAATCACGGCAAACCTGGAACTGTAAACCTAGAACTGTAAACCTAGAACTGCAAATCCCAAGACCCGATAATTTTACCGAACAGACCAAGCAAATTGCCCTTTTGTTCCGGAATGAGGACGTAGACCCCTGAAAGAAACCGAATAAACCATTAAAACTTATTTGAAAATACAGAATCTCAAGATCCAGAAAAAATGACTTGAATTTTCACCAGCGTTAAACTGATGAATGGGTCTGCATCCGATTAATGCGTTAATTATATTCTTCATCAGTTATCTACCATCATCAGAACACTCATCATCAGAACACTCATCATATTTTGAGGAAAACCCCTCTGGAGGCAGCAACCATGCATTCAACCCAATCAACTTATATTTTTTCATCAACGATTAGTCTAAATCTTATGATATCCTTGGTCACGGAAATTGAAGCGGAAGTTTATGCCAGTCCAATTTACTGTCATGCTTTAGCCACATTAGAGAAAAAATCCCAAAAAAGAAATACAGATTCTCTGCTGAAAAAAGTTACTCGTTCCGTGATTAGAGTTGCCTTTCAACGATTTCTAACTATCCCAGAATTTCATAGACAATCCTTAACTACACAACCCGGTGAACTCTCAAACCCATCGCTAAACAACCCTGAAACCGCACAAATGACTTCAGATAATCTCAATTCTGTCAAGGTTGAATCCCCGGTTGAATCCACTATTGAATCCCCGGTTGAATCCACTATTGAATCCCCGGTTGAATCCACTATTGAATCCCCGGTTGAATCCACTATTGAATCCCCGGTTGAATCCCCGGTTGAAGAAACTCAAGCACTACTGGATCCAGCATCGCCTCAAGTTGCTGATGCGATCGCTGAATCACCGGAATTAAAGCGGAAAACTAAGTTGCATGATTTTCTAGAAGAAGCCAAGGAATTGGGGACAAAAATAACTCATTATTTAGAGAATATTAGTGAAGGCAATTCAGTAAATCATCAAAAAATAGATGCAAAAAGTCTTAAAATTGATTTGCAACAAGCACAGCAACAACGTTTACAAGACATTGGCCGTCAAATTAGGGCAGCGCGTTTAGCAAAATCCATCAGTATTGCCCAGCTAAATGTAAAAACTGCGATTCTCAGTAGTAAAATTGAAGCGATAGAAAATGGCTGTTTAGAGAAACTACCGGAACCCATTTACCTGCAAGGGTATATCCGTCGTCTGGGTCAGGCAGTGGGTTTAGATGGCGATCGCCTCGCCAATTATTTTCTCAATACCCCTCCCCATCCCGGTGGAAATATCAATATAAAAATACCGGGCAATTCCCACTCATATAGAGAGCAGACTCAGCCAAAAATTTACTTAAATTATATGCACCTTATATGGGTCTATATATCATTAATTGCTAGTGCATTTGGAATGCTTCATTTTATTGACAATCAAAGCGATGCTTCCACAAATTTACCAGAAGACAAACAAAAAAACATGGAATATTTACCTATCAACCCTAACCCAGAAAAATGTCAGCAAAAATCTAGTCCTGAATTAATCGCCCCAGAAAAAAACATCACCGCTAATTTAAGTATTTCTCCCCCGGAAACTTTATGAAGCTTAATTTTAGTCAAAACCGGAAAAAACGGAAAAAACCGAAAAACATTAAAGTTATCTGACACCTGATTCAACATGGGAGTATCAAAGCTGCATTTTAAATAATGATAATGATCGCCGGGCGATCGCCGGGCGATATCCTCTCAGGGCAATTCAACGGGATTGATGAATAAATTATTGCTAAGTTAATTGGTAAGTTATTGCTAATTTTTTATTAAAAATTACTTAGTAAATTGTATTTGTCTCTTCGACTTTGCTTAGACCCGCCAACAGGTCAATCAGAAGTCGAAGGGATTTTAGTTTTTATCTCATGCCAGATATTTGGGAAAGTTCCTTGGCGAAAACATTGGCGAAAACATTGGCGAAAACATTGGCGGAAACATTGGCGGAAACATCTTTAGGGAAAGGGTATTATAGCAAAATACCAGAAACAATAGACCCATGTAGAGATTTTAAAGGAAATTGATTCATGCTTAAGAATTTCTATCATAAGATTTTAGTTAATCAAACTTAATCAAACACCGCCATGTCAGCCAATTTAAGCCCTGAAGCGCAAGAGAAAGCAAATTCAGTTAACACCGATGACCGGAAAGTCCCAGGGATTCAACAAGAATTAAACCAGCAAAAAGCGTTAGCCAGAGCGATCGCCCGCATTCGTCAATCCCTGGATTTAGGCGTCATCTTCACCACCACCGCTAAGGAAGTGCGGCAACTACTCAAGTGCGATCGCGTCGCCGTCTTTTGCTTGGATCCGCAAAGAAACTGGGAGGGAGAATTTGTTTCGGAAGATGTGGGGGAAAATTGGCCATCCGCTTTGGGGGGAAAGAGAAAAGCCGGCTTATCCCCAGAAAATTGTTGCCCGAATTATCGATAAAATTCGCCAGCTATTAGATATCGAGAAATTTTTGCGATCGCCACCGCCGAAGTCCGACAACTCCTCCAACTCCTCAACGCCGACCGGGTGGCCATTTATCAATTTTTACCGGACTGGACGGTCACCTTTGTCGCTGAATCAATGGCGGAAGGCTGTGTACCGATACTTTTTTGCTAACATTTGCTAACAAACACATAAGTTGAGATACTCTCTCAACCAAGGCGTATCAACCAATGCACGAAGAAAGATCCCTCGCGCACCATTTAAATCCCTGTCCATCTTTAATTGGGTGGAATTCGATTTAATCGTTTTTGCCCCACCCAAATTATTGATAATTTCACCGGTCCATGACACCGTTTTAGAAGTGTAGGCTTCGTTGCAATCAATCACAATTTTGTGGTTTTCCCAAGCCTTCCATTTCAGAAATTGCTTAAACTCATAATGACTTAGAGTTAGCATAAGCCTGACAGATTTGTTTCTTTTACGTCTTGACTTAGAAACCATCTGTGATGTTTCAAATGTTGGGTGGAAAATCACATCAAAGTTTTCTACTAAAAATCTAGCTGTCTTATAATGCAATTCCTTGACTAAGTTCTTGATTTTACAACCAAGTCTACTCGCGGCTTTTTTGAGATTTCTTTTCTGTTTACACTTGGCTTTTGATAGTCGAGACACTAATTTGTCTAATTTGAAACACAATTTCTGAATGTGTAAGTTAGAATCTTTGCCTAGCCAACCAAAAGATGTTTCCGAAAAAAATGTCATAAACGTGCGGACACCAGGAGCTAAGGCAACAACTCTCCCTTGATTCTCGGAATTTAGTTGTTGCACTTCTGTCGAGATAGTCAAGTAATACTCACCGTAAGTTAGTGTTAATCGACCATCGCTAAAATTCTCGGGTAGTGACTCTTTGAATTTACCCTTTCCCAATATACTGTGGTAAATCCCACAATCTTTAATCGCTGATTTAGGTATATAGATTGATTGCTTTACGTCTTTACGACTCCGAAATTTGCATTGACGAATCTTGCCATCTGCCTTAAACCCTTGTTTAGCGGCTTTAACGGCTAAACAAGCATCTTTGATGGCGATTGATTTAATTTGATAAGGAACAGGTTTAGCCCATTCAGGTAATCCATTCAAGATTCCTGTTTTAATCGCCATCCAGTTAGCTTTTGTATCGGGCTGCTGCAAATATTTAATGGTTTCGTTGTAGACAAATCTACTAACTCCGAACCATTGTTTAAGCAATTTTTTTTGTTCTGGGTTTAGATAGATTCGGAGCTTCCTTGATTTTCTTACTGTAGCTTCTGAATCCGTGTATCCGACAATAAAAGACGTGAGGGATGGAGAGAATATCGGCTGTGAGTTGGGCTTCTGGACATTTTACAGAGTTTTCTTAAACCACGATGCCTCTACCGTTTTGTTGTGCCATAAACTCGAATAATTCAAATCCTTTTCGACACAATCTGTCACGACAGGCAAAAATAACTGTGAGCTAATCGCCTCGCATAAGTCTGACCAGTAACCAAAGCAACCCTTTGCGTTTGAAATTAAGCCCCGATCTAAAGCCGATATCTCGGATAATTTCTGCGTCTGGGTAGATTGATTACATATAGGCAACTTGTCTGTCGAGGTGAGATCGTTGTTTTGTTGAACTAACTCGGCAGTAGCAAGCCGTGGTAGCTCCAACTGTATCCCGCACCGATGATTCGACATCATAGAGTTTTTGGTAGGCGGTGTTTTTGATGTTTTTGATCTTCTTTTCATCAGCGTTTTTTCGCTCCGGTTTTGGGATGTACACCCAGAAATTCGACCGCTTTCCTGAGTGGTATGTATGCCATCTCCTGAAAGCATACATGAGCATCTGTTAACAAAACTTACACTGTTGAATAACCCTTAGTGGGAACATTGCCCATCATTGAAGACACCCACTTACAAGAAACCAAAGGGGGCAGATATGCCAACAATGAGAAGCCGTTGATGACATCTACCAAGTGGGTCATGCGGATTGCCAGATTCAACTCTTAGAACAATTTCAAGCCAAAGCTTATGTAATTGTCCCCTTATTTCAGGGAGAAAACCTCTGGGGATTGTTAGCCGCTTATCAAAACTCTGCCCCCCGACATTGGCAAGAAGATGAAATCGATTTACTCCCTCAAATTGGCTCACAATTGACCCTAGCCCTGCAACAATTAGAGTACCTCAAACAAGTGCAAGCCCAATCGGCACAATTAGCCAAAGCCGCTGAACGGGAAAGAATGATCGAACGCCAGAAAATTTTAGCGGCCATAGTGGATAAAATTCGGGGGTCATTGGACATTGAAACGATTTTTTGCACCACCACCGAAGAAGTGCAAAAATTGCTGCAAGCTGACCGAGTAATCATCTATCGGTTTAATCCTGATTGAAGTGGGGCTTGTGTTTCCGAGTCCGTCGCCCCAGAATGGATTTCATTATTACATCAACAAGTCGAACCGCCCCGGTTAACGGATAAGATTAGAAATATTAGTGACTCCACCCTGAAATCTTTGGCGAAATTAACCTCAACGGATACTTATTTACAAAAAACCCAAGGGGGACTTTTTGTCCAAGGACAAGCATTCCGCACTTGTAATAATATCTACCAAGCAGGTTTTACTACTTGCTATTTGCAAGTGATCGAAAGTATGCAGGCGAAAGCTTATGTGATTGTAGGCATTTACCAGGGGACAAAAATCTGGGGATTATTAGCGGCTTATCAAAACTCTGGTTGCCGTGAATGGCAAGAAGAAGAGGTGGAAGTGCTGTCCCAAATTGCCAGTCAGCTTGGGGTGGCATTGCAACAAACAGACTACGAAATCAAGTGCAGAATCAAGCGGCACAATTGGCAAAGGCGGCTGAAAGGCTGCGATCGCTTGCCACCACCATTGACAAAATTCGCCAATCTTTTTTAGATATTAATACAATTTTTCAAACTACCACCCAAGAAGTCCGGCGATTATTAGAAGTCGAACGAGTGGCCATCTATCGCTTTTATCCTGATTGGAGTGGGGAATTTGTCGCCGATTCTATTGTTGATGGTTTCACTACACAACCTGTCAAAACATTTGCGTTTGAACAAGACTGGGTAAAAATTAATCAATCAGGAAAATGTCAATATTCTATAAATAAATAAAACATTTTTGCCAATTTTAAAATAAAAAAATGTTTTTTAGTCGCTTATAAAACCTCGCAAGCGAGTTATTTGCACCATCAATAAATTAACTTATTAGATCAATTGGTGGTACAATTGGGAATTGCTATTCAACAAGCGGAATTGTTGGAACAAACCCGTCGGCAAGCGATCGAACTGACCGAGACTCTCCAGAACTTGCAAAAAACTCAAACCCAAATGATTCAAAGTGAAAAAATGGCTTCTTTGGGGCAGTTGGTCGCGGGGTTTGCCCATGAAATTAATCACCCGATTAATTTCATGGCAATCTAGGTTATATTGGTGATTATGATCAATATTTATTAGAATTGGTACAACTTTATCAATCACATTATCCCGAACCAGCCGCCGAAATATTATAAAAAATAGAAGAGGTGGATCTGA
The DNA here is from genome assembly GCF_040564635.1 of Planktothricoides raciborskii GIHE-MW2. Lineage (NCBI taxonomy): Bacteria > Bacillati > Cyanobacteriota > Cyanophyceae > Oscillatoriales > Oscillatoriaceae > Planktothricoides > Planktothricoides raciborskii. Next base: position 7,060,357 of record NZ_CP159837.1, on the reverse strand, counting down.
ATTTTATTAGTCACGATTTACCAGAAGCCCTCGCTTCGATGAAAACGGGAACGGAACGGATTTGGCAAATTGTGCTCTCATTGCGAACCTTTGCTCGCCATGATGAAGCAGAAATGAAAGCTGTAGATATTCATCAAGGCATTGATAGCACCCTGTTAATTTTGCAGCATCGCCTAAAGTCTGAGGAATGGCGGGAAATTATCGTGGAGAAAAACTACGGATATTTACCCAAGTTAGAATGTCATGGGGCGCAATTAAATCAGGTTTTTATGAATATTATTAGTAACGCAATTGATGCAGTATAAAATGTAGATAATTCCACGCTTTATACTACCACAAAATTGATAAATAATCAAGCGTTGATTCGGATTCGTGATAATGGTTGTGGCATTGCTGAATCCGTCCTACCGCAAATTTTCGATCCGTTTTTTACGACTAAAAGGCTAGGCAAGGGCACCGGGTTAGGTCTTTCGGTTAGCTATCAGATTATTGTCGAAAAAAATCGGGGTAAGCTTGAATGTTCCAGATTGGTTGCCGGAACTGAGTTTAAGATTACTCTGCCAATTAATCAATAATTTGTTGGTTGTTGGGTAGGGATTCTTTGGGTAGGGATTCTTTGGGTAGGGATTCTTTGGTTGTTGTTTGTTGTTTGTTGTTTGTTGTTTGTTGGGTAGGGATTCTTTGGGTAGGGATTCTTTGGGTAGGGATTCTTTGGGTAGGGATTCTTTGGTTCTGCACCCCTGCACCCCTGCACCCCCGCTCCTCCGCGAAGAGTGAATAGTGAATAGTGAATAGTGAATAGTGATATTTCTTTTGTAAGGGCGAATGGCCTGGCCATATAGCCTGACGGATTATGCTTCCCAAGGACGCCCCTACGACTTTTCACTTTTCAATGCATCACTTTTCACTTTCCCCCCCCACACCCCGCACCCCCGCCCCTCCGCACCCCCGCCCCTCCGCACCTCCCCCCAGATTTCCGGTTCGGTAAACCGTACAGTTAAAAAAGTGGCGATCGCGCCTTAATTTAGTAAGATAAATTAGAAAAACTATTGCTCTTTACGATTAAGTTGAAAGGTGAATTTTATGGCCGTTAGCATCAATATTTCCACGGTTCAACCGCTCGGCGATCGCGTATTTGTGAAAATCAGCGCTTCTGAAGAAAAAACCGCCGGAGGAATTCTGTTGCCTGATACCGCCAAAGAGAAACCACAACTCGGAGAAGTCGTCGCGGTGGGTTCTGGAAAAGTTGATAAAAATGGTAAGCGCATTCCCCTTGATGTCAAAATTGGGGATAAAGTTCTCTATTCTAAGTACGCGGGTACTGACATAAAAATGGGCAATGAAGAATATATTTTGTTGACTGAAAGAGATATTTTAGCAACGGTTGCTTAGGCATCAATTAGGCATCAATTAGGCGTCAATTAGGCATCAATTAGGCATCAATTAGGCATCAATTAGCCCAATTAAGGATTCACATCCCGCTTATGATGAATTGGTGAATCGGTGGGCAATGCCCACTCTCACCCCCAAAACAACAAATTACCAAAAATCAAAATGCCTGACGCTTTGAGTCAGGCATTTTTGTTTTTGTGAATTGATTTCTGGTAATTTAATTTATTTTTGGTAATTTATTACCAGTAATCTGCTCTAATTTTTGGCAGATAAAGAGAGAGGAGACTGGGGCAGCAAAGTCGCTACGGATTCAGTTTGAATCGAAGATTGCAACATTTCTGTCCGAGTCACCGAGTCATTGACAAAGGTGAACAAGGGATTAGACAGAATTCCGGCTAAAGATGTGGCCACTAAAGTCAGAATAATTCCCACTTGTAAAGGCCGCATTCCGGGTAAAGTCCAGCGGATTTCGGGATATTTTTTCACGGATTCTGACATTTCCTGGGGTTCTTTAACCACCATCATTTTCACTACTCGAATGTAGTAGTAAATCGAGATGACACTGGTGATTAAACCGACTAAGACTAAGCCATAAAGTCCGGCTTGCCAACCTGCCCAGAAAATGTAGAGTTTACCAAAGAATCCAGCTAAGGGAGGAATCCCGCCTAAAGACAGTAAGCAAATACTTAATGCCAGGGTGAGCAAAGGGTCTTTTTGATAGAGTCCAGCGTACTCACTAATTTGGTCAGTACCCGTTTGTAGAGTGAACAGGATTAAGCAAGTGAATGCCCCTAGGTTCATAAACAGGTAAACCAGCAAGTAGAAGACCATGCTGGCATAACCGGCGTCGGTATTGGCGACTAAACCAATCATCACAAATCCGGCTTGACCGATGGAAGAATAGGCCAGCATCCGTTTGAGGCTGGTTTGAGCGATCGCCACCGCATTGCCCAAAATCATACTGAGAATGGCTAAAGCAGTGAAGACAAAATGCCATTGTTCGCTGACCAAGGGGAATGCAATTACCAGCAGACGAATGGCGAGGGCAAATCCAGCAGCTTTGGAACCGACGGACAAAAATGCGACCACGGGTGTGGGCGAACCTTCATAAACGTCTGGAGTCCATTGGTGGAAAGGCACCGCCGAAATTTTAAAGGAAATCCCGGCGATCGCAAATACCAAAGCAATGAGCAACGTAATCGACTCTCCCGTGTTGCCTTTGGCTAAACCAGCGGCGATCGCTTCCAGGTTGGTTTCGCCACCGGACAAGCCATAAAGCAAGGAGGTGCCATAGAGGAAAACCGCCGATGCCGAAGCGCCAATCAGCAAATATTTTAAAGCCGCTTCGTTGGAACGAGGATCCCGTTTCATGTATCCCGTTAACAGATAAGAGGAGATACTCAGGGTTTCCAAGGAGATAAAGATCATCACCAGTTCATTGGCAGCACAGAGGAACATTGCCCCAATGGTGGCGGTGAGTAAAATCATAATAAACTCCGCCAAAGCGGTGCCTGATTCATTCACATAGCGAATGGACATCAGAATTGTCACCGCCGTGGATAAAGCAATGATGCCTCTAAAGACGACACTGAGGGCATCGCCATTAAAAGCCCCTAAAAAGGCTGTGGGAGTGGTACTATCCCATTGATAGTACAGGGCGACCTCCGTGGCCAATAAACCGGCGATCGCGATATAAGGAATCCAGGAGCGCGAGGCGTTGCTAGTCTCATTAAAAGGAGAAGACCGCCCGACAATGAGATCCGCGATCGCTACCACAACGAGGGTGACAATGACAATTCCCTCTGGCAAGATCGCCCCGGTATTCAATTCGGCAGCAAGATTAGCAAAGTCCATAGTCTGTAAATTAGGTGGAACTGTCTTTAGGTAGCCTTGAGCGTTGTCAGTTCGAGCATATGAACTGCGATTCGCTGAAGCGATAGCTTCGCTTCATGCGCCCAACGGCATCCAATCAGACTGTTAAAAATACTTTACATTGGATTTTGGCGGTGAAATCATTGAATTTTTCCCTGGATTTCGGTTAATCTTCAACGGTCAAGCGTGGATAAATTAAGTTAGGGTGTAGTTCGTGGTCAAGACAAATCGATATATATAAGTAATAGGAAGAGGCAAACCCGCCATCGTCAAAGCACTCATTCACTATGAATTTAACCTAGATGCCTGATCGGGCTTGTCGATTGTCGGTTTTACTAATATAGCTATTGTTCGCGAAAAAAAAGAGCCATGTCAAAGCTGGTCATTGTGGAATCTCCCACCAAAGCTCGTACCATTCGCAATTACCTCCCCTCGGATTATGTGGTGGAGGCTTCTATGGGGCACGTCCGGGATCTTCCCCAGTCCGCAAGCGAAATTCCCGCCTCAGTGAAAGGTCAACCCTGGGCAGCGCTTGGGGTGAATGTGGATGGTGATTTTGAACCCATTTATGTGGTTCCCAAAGACAAAAAGAAAATCGTCAAAGAACTCAAAGAAGCCCTCAAAGGTGCGTCAGAATTGATTCTGGCCACGGACGAAGACCGAGAAGGAGAGAGTATTAGCTGGCATTTACTCCAGCTACTCCAGCCGAAAGTCCCGGTCAAGCGAATGGTGTTTCACGAGATCACCCAAGAGGCTATCCGGGAAGCCCTGAAAAATTGTCGAGACATCGACGATCAACTGGTTCATGCTCAAGAAACCAGGCGCATTCTCGATCGCCTCGTGGGTTATACCCTCTCTCCGTTACTCTGGAAAAAAATTACCAGTGGCTTGTCCGCAGGCCGGGTGCAATCGGTATCGGTCCGGTTGCTGGTGGTGCGTGAACGGCAACGGTTGGCCTTTCGCCAGGGAACCTACTGGGACTTAAAAGCCAATATGGTGCAAGCAAATAGTCCGTTTGAGGCCAAGTTAATCAGCCTGAAAGGGACGAAACTTGCCACGGGTAGCGATTTTGATGAAGCGACCGGCCAAATTGCCGCAGGCCGTCAGGTGGTGCTGCTGAATGAACAGGAAGCTTTAGATTTGCAAGCCCGACTGAGCCAAAAGCCTTGGACGGTGATTAATGTGGAAGAACGACCGACGATCCGCAAGCCGTCGCCGCCGTTTACTACTTCTACCTTGCAACAAGAGGCCAACCGCAAACTCAGGCTTTCCGCCAGGGAAACCATGCGGACAGCCCAGAATTTATATGAGCAGGGTTATATTACTTATATGCGGACAGATTCCGTGCATCTATCGGAACAAGCGATCGCGGCTGCCCGCGATTGTGTCCAACAAAAATACGGTAAAGAATATCTCAGTCCTAAACCTCGGCAATACGCTACTAATACCAAAGGCGCCCAAGAAGCCCACGAAGCCATCCGTCCTGCGGGCAGCTATTTCCGCACTCCCCAGGAGACAGGGTTGAGCGATCGCGAACTGAAACTCTATGACTTAATTTGGAAGCGTACCGTAGCCTCTCAAATGGCCGATGCTCGCCAAACCTTTGTCACCGTTGATTTACAAGTTGATGACGCGGTATTTCGCGCCACGGGAAAACGGATTTCTTTTCCCGGCTTTTTGCGGGCTTATGTGGAAGGATCCGATGACCCGGATGCGGCGTTAGAAAATCAGGAAATCATTTTGCCCAGCCTGAAAGTGGGCGATCGCCCAGAGTGCCAAAACTTAGAGGCGATCGGGCATGAAACCCAGCCCCCCGCCCGTTACACCGAAGCCGCCCTGGTCAAAACCCTAGAAAGCGAAGGCATTGGTCGTCCCAGTACCTACGCCAGCATCATCGGCACCATCATCGACAGAGGCTATGCCCAACTGAAAAACAACGCCCTAGTCCCCACCTTCACCGCCTTTGCGGTGACAAATTTGCTGGAAAAATATTTTCCCGAATTAGTCGATACCAAATTCACCGCCCGCATGGAACAAACTCTAGACGAAATTTCTACCGGGCTGGCCGACTGGGTGCCCTACTTGCGGGAATTTTACTGTGGTGAACAGGGACTATCCACCCAAGTCAAACAACAAGAAGACCAGATAGAACCCCAAAGCGCTCGCACCGTCGAACTAGAAAGCATCAATGCCAAAGTCCGCATTGGTCGTTACGGGCCTTACATCGAGGCCGAAAATGGCGATGGCGTCGTCACCGCTTCACTGCCCCATGAATTAACCCCCGCTGACCTCAATCCTGAACAAATTGAGATATTGCTGCGGCAAAAAACCACCGGCCCCGAACAATTGGGCATTGACCCCACCACCGGCTTACCCGTCTATGTGATGCTGGGCAAGTATGGGCCTTATGTGCAACTTGGGGAAGCCAGTGAGGAAAACAAAAAACCCAAGCGCAGTTCTTTGCCCAAAGGTATGACTGTGGAAAACCTAACCCTGGAAGATGCCTTGAATTTACTGTCTCTCCCCCGACATCTGGGCGATCATCCGGAAACTGGCGCCAAAATTACAGCGGCATTGGGCAGATTTGGCCCTTATGTCGTTCACGACCAAGGAAAAGAAGGCAAAGATTATCGCTCCCTCAAAGCCGGAGATGATGTCTTAACCATTGACCTCAGCCGCGCTTTAGAACTCTTGGCGGAGCCAAAACGGAGTAAAAACAGCAAAACCAGCACCAGCAAAAAACCTTTGCGGGAACTGGGAGAACATCCTGCGGACGGGGAACCCGTGAATATCTATGACGGCTCTTATGGTGCCTATATCAACCACGGGAAAACCAATGTTTCTATCCCGAAAGATCAACCGATGGAAAATGTAACCCTGGCTCAAGCGGTGGAATTATTGGCCAGCAAGTTATTGGCCAGCAAGGGGGCAACCTCCAAAGCCAACAACGGTAAAGGTAAGAGCAAGTCCACCACCAAGTCCACCTCCAAGTCCACCTCCAAGTCCACCACCCGGAAGAAAGCATCGGGTTAGCGCTGGGGACTGTGGGGCCGCCATCGGCCGCCATCGGCCGCCATCGGTGTGGGGGGAAGAGAGAAAAGAGAATAGAGAAAAGAGAATAGAGAATTTTCCTATGCATCCTATGCATCCTATGCATCCTATGCATCCTATGCATCCTATGCATCCTATGCATCCTCTCTTCCCCTACACCCTACACCCTACACCCTACACCCTACACGACGGCGGCTTCCCCTGCACCCCTGCCCCCCCGCACCCCCACTCCCTGCCCTTCTTTTGGTCAAAAGTAGTTGACGTTGGCCACCTGGTATTTACAATGGATTACAGGAAAACGTAAAGATTTGTAAATTTATCAAATTATCAAAGCACCATGACACAACCCCAACCCACTACCACTCCCAAATTGGCCGATCCAAAATTTGGCTTTAACGATTATGCCGAACGCTTGAACGGTCGAGCGGCGATGATTGGCTTTGTTTTGACTGTAGTCATCGAGTATCTGACAGGTCAAGGTGTCCTGTCTTGGCTGGGTTTAAACTAATTGCCGGATAGATTAGATTCAGGAGAAGGGTCTGCCTTCTCCTGGTCGAATGCCTCAGCCAGAAACCTGTAGATTCTCTTTTGAGTCTTGAGGATGTGATGACAGGAAACAGCAAAAGCTTATTGCCGGGGATATGGGAGGCGATCGCCTCCCATCAAATCCGCTTTTGCCAGAAATTAAAAACCTTTGCTTGTATGCTAATGCCGATAATTCCTGGAACATCAGTCACGGAAATGTAAATTAAATATTATTGCTCGATTATTGCTCGAAAGATTAAAATGCTCCCCGGAGAGTCTTTACCTACTCCTTCTGGTCATAACGCTATGATTTCGTTAATTACCGGAAAAAGTTCTGCTAAGATTAAAGGGATCGCGCAAAAACTTTGCTCAGAATCCCTGAAGTATATGTAGCAAATCCAGAAATATGCCGATAAGATTTGTTTCGGTTCCATTCCCCAGTCAATCTTGACCGTGAGCCAATGGAACCCCAGAATAGCAGAACTCCCTTGTTTAAGGATTCTGGACAGTCTGCCAAGAAAACCATCAACCGTTTAGGTTTCTATTCCAGGATAAATCAATTAAGAATTTATTCCTGATGACCAGAAACCGAATTTATCAATTTAGAAAGAAATAGGAAGGCGAAAGTCTGTGATGAACGCTGCTTTGTTTAGATTTATTAAGTCAGCCTACCGTCAAGAGCCCCTCTCTAGTTTTATTGTTACGGTGGGGGCGGTAGATGCCGTGATTGGTGGAGTGGAAAATAGCGGGTCTTTATTTGGTTTTGGCTTGAGTCTCGTCGGGTTAGCGCTATTTTTACGCTTATGGCAAATTCTCCGCAATGAGCCGGAAGAAATCCCAGAAGAAGTGCCAGAACGTTATCTGCCACCGAGTTCTTCTCGACCGCAAATGCCGATGTTAATGGCGCAGAAAAAACATCCACCCAATTTTTAGTTTCCGCCGAGTTTAATCCCAAGCAATCAACCAAGTAATTTCTCGTGATGGGCGTGAGGAAGCTGGAAAATTGACCAATGAACTGCACGTTAATCCCCGATGTTAAGAATCCCCGATGTTGAGCGCTTAAAGCGTTTAAAAATTGGCGAAGTGGCCAATCAAAGTGGTTTGCCAGTAAAAACTATTCGTTATTACGAAGAAATTGGCTTACTCGCACCAACGGTCAAACGCTCGGCAACGGGCTATCGTTTGTTTGACCACCATGTGCTCAATCGTTTGGCTTTTATTAAGCGATCGCAATCTTTTGGGTTAAGCTTGAATGACATTAAAGCAATTTTAAATATTCACGACCAAGGTCAGTTGCCTTGCGGGGAAGTTAAACAACTGGTGCAGCAAAAGTTAGCAGAAATTACTGACCAAATCGAAGCCTTAGAAACCTTACGCGGCGAACTCCAAGGCTTGCTGTCCGGTTGGCAAGACCTTCCCAGTGCTGACCGCATCGCCCGGACAATTTGCCCTAATATTCAATCAAACGAATGACACAGCACCCGAAGAAGAAAACCAGAAGCGGACGCAACAGACTCATTCTGTTTTCTTTTTCTTTGTTTTGTACTTTAATCCCCATCTACTTGGGTCAACTTCCTTTGTATGCTTCCCCCCCTCAGACATTGACTCAGGAATCGGCTTGGGGGAATATCCAGCTAGTCAGAACTCTGGAAAGTCGCCATAAAACGGCGGTTGAGTCGTTGGTGTTTACTCCCAATGGCGAAATGTTAATCAGTGGTGGGGGTCGCAATGATCCGATTATTCATTTGTGGACTGTGCGAAATGGCAAACATCGGGGACAGTTGAAAGGACATCAAGCGAGGGTTTTGTCAATGGCGATCGCCCCCGATGGTAAAACCTTAGTCAGTGGGGGGGAAGACTCCCTGATTAATCTCTGGGATTTGGAAAAACGTCAGTTAATCCGCACTTTTGCTTCCCATTCGTCTCATGTGATGGCTTTGGCGATTACTCCCAATGGCCAAAATTTAATTAGTGGGGGGTTAGATGGGCTGAAAATCTGGAATCTTCAGCAACAGGTATTTATTGAAACTTTATTACGGCTGAATCCGATTTACTCCGTGGCGGTTGATCCTCGCGGCAGGCTGTTAGTTACTGGGGGCAAAAACGGCGAAATTACTCTTTGGGATGCCCAACCAGACTGCACCGAGACTCTGGGCTGTTTTGTTCCCCGTGCAAATCCCCATGAAGGCAGTTTTAAAGGACATACGGATGCGATTAGTGCGCTGGCATTTACTCCCAATGGCGAATATTTAGTCAGTGGTAGTTATGACCAAGGCATCAAATTGTGGCAGATGGATACTGGGGAAATGAGGTCTTTGGGAGAGCATCTTGGCCCGATTCATACTTTGGCGATCTCTCCTGATGGTAACACCCTCGCCAGTGCTAGTCGGGATGGGCTGAAACTCTGGAATTTGCGATCGGGTGAACTGTTGCACCGAATTTCTCCCACGGTGGATGCGGTGCAAGCGGTGGCTTTTAGTCCTGATGGCACCATGCTGGCTACTGGGGGCGACAATAACACGATTCAAATTTGGCGGTGGAGTTCCGGGACTCCCTCTAACTAACTAGGCTGCTCAACAGAGAGGAGAGAGGAGAGAGGAGAGAGGAGAGAGCAACATGATCTTGTTGCAGGTTTGAGTCGCGATCGGATCGGAATTGGCGCGATCGCCCTGGACATATCAGAATACATGAGTTTCAATAGAAGTTAAATTCGGCCTGATAGCCAAGAGGTTTTTCTATGTCTACGAATGACAGAAAATATCGATTAGTCACTCGGAGTGACTTTGATGGTCTAGTTTGTGCGGTTCTCTTAAAAGAACTAGACATGATTGATGACATTAAATTTGTTCATCCTAAAGATATGCAGGATGGAAAAATTGAAGTCACGGATCGGGATATTACCACTAACTTACCTTATTTAGAAGGCGTCCATTTAGCCTTCGACCACCACGCCAGTGAAACCATTAGAAACGAACAAATCCAAGATAATCACATTATCGAACCCAATGCCCCTTCAGCGGCCAGAGTCGTTTACAACTATTATGGCGGTAAAGAAACTTTTCCGAGTATTTCTGATGAAATGATGGAGGCCGTTGATAAATCCGATTCGGCTAAATTTGAAAAACATGAAGTTTTAGACCCAGAAAATTGGGTGCTTTTGAACTTTATTATGGATGCCCGAACCGGATTAGGTCGATTTAAGAATTTCCGGATTTCTAACTATCAATTAATGATGGAGTTAATCGAATATTGCAAAAATCATAGCATTCAGCAAATTTTATCACTACCTGACGTTAAAGAACGCATAGAACTTTATTTTGAGCAATCCGTGCCTTTTAAAGAACAATTAAAAAGATGCTCAAAAGTTTATAAAAATTTAGTAATTTTAGATTTAAGAAATGAGGAGGTCATTTATGCGGGAAACCGCTTTATGATTTATGCGCTATATCCTCAGTGCAATATTTCCATCCATCTGATGTGGGGATTAAAACAGCAAAATACCGTGTTTGCCGTTGGCAAGTCAATTTTTAACCGATCTTCCAACACAAATATCGGGAAATTAATGCTGAAATATGGCGGCGGTGGTCATGCCAATGCGGGAACTTGCCAAGTGGATAATGACCAAGCGGAAGAGGTGAAGGAAGAGTTGATTCGGCAAATTAACGCCGATGGTTAATTGGTGAATTCGGTGTAATATTCAGCCTAGGAAAATTACGGGTTTCTTCTCATCAAAAACCCGTAATTTTCCTAGTTTAATTGAATGATTTGATTTCAGGTATGACATCTAACAAAAGTCTAAGCGATCGCGAGTTCAGCTTCGACTTTGACTCGTTGAAAAAACTTTGGTTGGGGTATATTTTGGGGTGATTTGGCTACGACGAGCATGGAGTCAGAAGATCGCACTACCAGCTTGCCTTCTTGGAGTGATTCTCGCAATTCTCGTCCGGTTTTCCAAGCCCGATATTTGACGGCGCCCCAGCGAGGGTTAGCTGGGTATCCGGCGAAACCAGACCTTAGGGCCGCTTGGTTGGTAGAGGCGATCGCGGTCTGAACTTTCACCCCTGCTGCTAAATCAACCACCATAATTTTGGGATTTTGGTTTGTTTTGAACATTAGCGTTACCCCCTTTAGTTTTTCCGATAGTTTTTCCGATGAAAATTCTGCTTAATCGAGCAGCAAATTTAAGCTTAAACACTCTATATAGGGGATCGCTCCCCCTCGCGAAATCCCGATTTAGGATTTCGGCGTCAGTTTTATCATGCAAATTAGTTGAAGTAATATGACAAAACATTACAGGAATTAGCAATTCTTTGCAAGAGGTTTACGGATCATATTTTTGGCCTTTTTTTGGTCTTACGGCTTTTTTGCCAGGAAATTTTTTGGCATACTACAGGCAAGCATTGGTTGATTGTTATTGGTTATTGGTTATTTGACCAGAGTCAAAATCACAAATAACCAATAACAGTAAAAAAATAACGAATGATAAATAATAAATAATATGTTAGGTAAATCCCCAATACCCTGGACTGTCACTCTGTGTTCTTACTGCTTTGGCTATGCGATCGCGCCATCAATTGCCCAAGGTCAGATTATTCCCGATCGCACCTTACCGATTAATTCCGTGGTCAATACGGATGGCAATCTGCAAACAATTACCGGGGGAACCGCTGCCGGGGCTAATCTATTTCATAGTTTTCAGGAATTTTCTTTGCCGACTGGGGGCGAGGTATTTTTTAACCATGCTTCAGAGATTAGCCATATTTTCACTCGCGTCACTGGTGGCAATATTTCTAATATTGATGGCTTAATTCGCGCCAATGGGACAGCAAATCTATTTTTCCTTAACCCGAATGGGATTGTATTTGGGCCAAATGCTCAGTTAAATATTGGCGGTTCGTTTTTTGCCAGTAGTGCCGAAAGTTTGGTGATGGCGGATGGTAGTTTGTTTAGTGCTACCAATCCCCAAGCCCAGCCATTGCTCACAGTTAATCTGCCAGTGGGCTTACAGTTTGGTGACAATCCCGGCGCCATTGTTAACCAGTCTCAGGTGACAGATAATCAAGGAAACGCGATCGGTCTGGCAACACAACCAGGGCAAAGTTTGGCATTAATTGGCGGTAGCTTGCTTTTGGATGGGGGAAAACTGACCAGTCCCCAAGGACAAATTTACCTCGGTAGTGTCGGCAGTAATGCCAGAGTGAGTTTATCTGGTCCTGATCGTGGCTTTGCCCCAGGATATTGGGGAGTGGAGAATTTCGGCGATATTCAATTGACCCAAAATGCCGTGGTGAATGCCAGTGGGAATGGTGGTGGCGCGATCGCAGTCCGGGGTGGGAATATCACTTTGACCAATGGCTCCAGTATTCTGTCTAATACCCTGGGCAGTGAAAACGGCGGCAATATTACCGTTGATGCTAATCAATTTGTCCTCAATAATGGCGCCTTTATTTCTGCATCCACCTTTGGCAGTGGACACGGCGGCAACCTCACCATCCGCGCTACAGACCAGATTAACCTCAGTGGCACCCAACGATTAGTCATCTCCGAACAGGTGTTAGCCGGAACCTTTGACCCCCTGAATATTAATAGTGGTTTATATACGTTGACTGCCAGCAATGGGATGGCAGGGGATCTGACTCTGGAGACTAACCAGTTAATCGTCAACAATGGCATCGGCATCTTGGCTTCGACCTTTGGCCCCGGTAACGGCGGCAATTTGGCAATTAAGGCTGATTTTATTGATATCACTGGCGGCTCCCTGGTGATGGCTGGGACTGCGGGCACCGGCAGCGCCCAGGATTTGACCATTGATACGCGGCAATTGAGACTCCAGGATGGCTCGGTGATTTCCAGTACCACCTTTGGCCCCGGTCAGGGAGGCAATGCGATTGTCAACGCTGCGGAGCAAGTGGAAATAGTTGGTGCGCCGATTAATTTTTTGGGCAGAACCTTTGGGGTCAGTCGCTTAATTACTTATCTGCCTACGAATATTCTCAGTGGCAGTGTCGGTCGCGAGGAAAGCGGGACTGGGAATGCCGGTGATTTAATTATTAATACTGGCCGGTTAATTGTCCGAGATGGTGGTTCTCTCTCCGCTGCCAGTACCAGTGCGGGAAAAGGGGGGACAATGTTGATTAATGCTTCGGAGTCAGTGGCAGTCCTCGGAGTCTCTGGGGATGGCCTGTTGGCCAGTTCTTTATTAGCCTCGTCTAGTGGTCCAAGTAGTGTGGCCGGTGACATTGTGATTAATACCGGGAAACTGTTTGTCCGCGATGGCGGAACGATCGCCGCTGGGACTTTTTTTGGCCCTGGGGCTGGGGGCAGCGTGACGGTGAATGCTTCCGAGTTGGTCGGAGTTACTGGTCGTCGGACTGGGACGTTGATTCCTAGTGGGATATCGGCGTCTTCGGGCTTGGCCGGATCGCCAATTCCTGCCACGGGAGCGGGGGGCGACGTGAGCATTGTTACGGATAAGTTAATTGTCAGTGATGGGGCAAAACTGGCGGTGAGCAGTGTGAGTCTGGGTGATGCGGGAAATCTGGAAGTAGTGGCTCGCGAAATCGAGGTTGCCAATACCGGGGAAATTACTGGGGCTACCAGTTCCGGTCAGGGTGGCAATATTCGCTTGCAAACTCAGGATTTGTGGTTGCGGGAAGGGGGCAATATTAATACGAATGCGGCAAATACCGACGGTGGGAATATTGCGATCGCAACAGAAAATTTAGTAGCCCTGGAAAATAGCGATATTACGGCGAATGCCTTGGCCGGTCGTGGGGGTCAGGTAAGAATTAATGCTCAAGGGATTTTTGGCACCCAATTTCGCAACAGTGAAACGCCCTTGAGCGATATTACGGCCTCTTCTGAACTTGGCCCCCAGTTTAGTGGCACCGTGGATATTAGTACCCCAGATATTGATGCGGCTGCTGGGTTGCTGGAGTTGGCGAAAAGTCCCGTTGATGTAGCCCGCTTGATTGACCGTAATTTCTGTGCGGTGAACAGTGGCAGTCAATTTACGGTGTCAGGTCGTGGCGGTTTGCCCCGTTCTCCCAATGAGGTGATTCACTCGGCTGTGGTGCTGGACGATTTACGGTTTTTTGGCGATCATAGCAATGGGCAGCCAGAATCACAGATTCGCAGTTTTGCCCAAAAGCCGCCCAAAAGCCAAAGATATTCAGCCACTTCTCTTTTGCCATCTGTTTTGCCATTAGAGTTGCCCATAGTGGAGGCTCAGGGCTGGCTGGTGGCCGCTGATGGCACGGTGGTTTTGGTGGCGCGTGAAGCGAAGCTATCGCGTCAGAGCGAATCGCCTCATGTGACTCTCTCAGGGTCTGGGTTGCCGGTGTTGGATTGTAGAGGTGCTGGGAAGTAGAATGTAGGGGCTTTCGCATTCGGGCAATAATTTCTGGGAAAAACCCCAAATTTAATATCCGAATAGGGCGTTGTAGGGGCTTTCGCATTCGGACAACAATTTATGCGAAAAACCCCAAATTTAATATCCGAATGCTTTGCCCTTATAGGGCGAAATATTGACTGTGATAATCAGGAATTAATCACCGAATGCTTTGCCCCTACAAGGAATTATCACAATAATATATCACAATAATATTATGAAGTTAATCAAATTAGTGATATTTGTTTTTGCATTTTTTTTAGGAATTTTATTAACGATAATTCCTCAGCTTTATTGGGTTAATCAGGCGCGAAGTCATTCCGTGGTTTTTCCCGAAAATTTTGCCGATGAAACCAGAGAAATTGGTTTTGCTGCTGGCGATTTGGTCAAAGAAGGCAGGAACTATTATGAGGCTGGGCAGTACAATCAGGCGGTAATTTTATGGCAAGAAGCCCTTAATAAATTTACGGCAGAGGGAAATTTGTTGCCACAAGCCCAAATCTTAAGTTTTCTGTCTTTGTCCTATCAAAGATTAGGGGATTATGCCGCCGCTAGTGAGGCGATCGCCCACAGTAAAGAAATTTTGCATTCCCTTGACGATCGGGAAAATAACGAAAATTTAGCCATCATTTTCGCCCAAATTTTCAATACCGAGGGCCGGTTACAATTTCAACAAGGAAATAGCGAGGCAGCTTGGGAAACTTGGCAAAAAGCAACGGCTGCTTATCGGCAAGCGGAGGATCGTTCCGGGATTATTTTTAGTCAAATTAATCAAGTCAGGGCGTTAGAATCTTTGGGGTTATATCGGCGAGCCCTGAAACTTTTAGAAGAGATTAAACTGAGCCTGAATGAACAAACAGATCCGGCTTTAAAATCATCGGTTTTATTGGCTTTGGCTGATTTACTGAGAGAAACTGGGTCTGTGGAGCAATCTAATCTTTTGTTACAGGAAGCATTGGCGATCGCCCATCCTACCATTTCCCCGATTCAAAAAAGTGAAATTTTGATGAGTTTGGGAAATAATGCGAGAACTTTGAATAATCTCTCTGCGGCTTTAGATTTTTATCAACAAGCGGAAACCCTGGCGGAAAGAAATGGGGCTGAACTGCTGAAAATTCAAATCCAACTAAATCACATCGGTCTATTAGTGGAAAATGCTGATTGGCAAAAAGCAGAGATTTTGGCGCAAAATATCCCCGCACCTTTAAGCAATTTACCGGACAGTCGTCCAGCAATTTATGCTCAGGTCAATTTGGCTAATAATTTAGTATGTTTGGCGCAAAAAAATACAAATTGCTTACATAAAAATACTCACTATGTGGGAGAATATGGTCAATTTTTTAGCCCCATTAATCCGCATACGAAACAACAGATAGAGCATCCTATTCAGTTATTAGACACGGCGGTGCAATCTGCCCGAAATTTGGCAGATTACCGCGCTGAATCTTATGCTTTGGGAAGTTTGGGGGCAATTTATGAAGAACTAAATCAACAAAAGTTAGCTCAAGAATATACTGAGTTAGGGTTAAATATTGCCCAGTCCCTTCAATTATCGGATATTGCCTATGAATGGCAATGGCAATTAGGCCGTTTGTTAACGTATCAAGGTCGTATTTCCGAGGCGATCGCGGCTTACACTGAAGCCGTCAAAACCTTACAATCTTTACGCAGTGATTTAGTAGCCACTAACCAAGAAATTCAGTTTTCTTTTCGGGAAACTGTCGAACCACTTTATCGGCAGCTTGTAGAATTATTAATCCAACCGACCACTGATGCGGCAGGAGGAATTGCCAGTAAAGAAATTTCTCAAGAAAACCTCAAACAAGCCCGTGAAACTATTGAAGCATTGCAACTGGCAGAACTGGACAATTTCTTTCGGGATGCTTGTTTAGATGCCAAACCCCAACAAGTCGATCAAGTCGATCCGAATTCAGCGGTGATTTACCCGATTATTTTACCCAACGAGTTAGCAGTGATTTTATCTATTCCCGGACAACCTTTAAGCTATTATCAAACCAAACTTGCTCAAGGGAAAGTAGAAAGCACTCTGCTGGAATTACAAAAATCACTCAATCCGGCTTTTTCGAGCAAGCAACGATTGACTTTATCTGAACAAGTTTATGACTGGCTGATTCGTCCGGCAGAATTGCAGTTAGCAGAAAATAGCGTGAATACACTGGTGTTTGTCCTTGACGGAATGTTGCGAAATTTGCCAATGGCTGCCCTATATGATGGGCAAAAGTATTTAGTAGAAAAATACGGTATTGCCCTAACTCCAGGGTTGCAATTGCTGGAACCTTCGCCGTTACAACCGGAGAAGCTAAAAATTTTAGCTGGCGGTTTGACCGAAGCCCGTCAAGGATTTCCGGCGTTGCCTGGGGTTGAGTCCGAATTACAGGAAATTTCCCATAAAATCCAGGGAGAAAATTTGCTGGATCAAGAGTTTACCAAAGTCAATTTACTCAAGCAACTCGATCGCTTGGATTTTCCTGTTGTTCACCTGGCGACTCATGGTCAGTTTAGTTCTAATCCCGAACAGACTTTTATCCTTACTTGGGACGATAAGCTGAAGGTTAAAGATTTTGAGAATCTATTAAAAAATCGCTCAACTGCTGCCACGACTCCCATTGAGTTATTGGTTCTCAGTGCTTGTCAAACCGCTGCGGGGGATCAACGGGCGGCTTTGGGTTTGGCTGGGGTGGCAGTGCGATCGGGGGCTCGCACGACTTTGGCAACTCTCTGGTCGGTGAATGACCAGTCAACGGCGAATTTGGTGGCTGAGTTTTATCGTTCTTTGCTCGGAACGCAAGATGCTGTGACTCCGGGCAATGATTCGGTGGGGGCTTCCGGGAGGATTACCAAAGCTGAGGCTTTGCGCCAAGCTCAGTTAAAGTTGCTGAATGATTCAGCGTATCAGCATCCTTATTATTGGGCTCCGTTTGTGCTGGTGGGCAATTGGTTGTAGCCGCAGCCGCAACTTTATCTCTAGGGTGGGCAAAGCCCACTCTATTGCAGGGGTGCAAGGGCAAAGCATGACCGCAGTTAAATTATTGCTTAAAATATTAATTTAACTGCGGTCATGCTTTGCCCCTACGAAAATTTACAGCAAGGGCAAAGCATTCCGGTAAATAAATTGTCGTTTGGATATTAATTTAACTGCGGTCATGCTTTGCCCCTACGAAAATTTACAGCAAGGGCAAAGCATTCCGGTAAATAAATTGTCGTTTGGATATTGGTTTAACTGCGGTCATGCTTTGCCCCTAAGAATGGCAATGTGAAGGTGGCAAATTGCTACTTTCTCCGGTTTTTGGCAGTGAGTGACGACCGATTACGGTGATGGTTAAGTTGGCTGCTACGTTTAGAGGAGCAAAAATTTTACAAGTATTAATGATTGTGGTCAGCACCGCGATCGCTCTAAGCGTCAACCCCTGGGCTACTTGTTAAGGATTTGGGCTTTTTGCTGCGGTTTTGGTTGCTGGTGATTGAGAATCCTGTGGAAATTCTCTGACTTGGGTCAGGAAAGAAATGTCCGGGAAATTACGCAGCAGTGTTGTAGAAACAACGGAGGATTTTACAAAAACTTTACAAAAACTTCATAAAACCTCCTGAAGAATACGCAAATATGACACTAATCTCAGGGGGGCAGGGCATTTGTAGATCGGATTATGTTTTTTCGCCTAAATGTAAACCTACAGTATAATAAGTATAATATCTGGGGCAATATGGGACAAAAATATTCTGATCGCTTCCAGAGGTATGAACCGGGCTGAAATGGAGAAGTTCGGATCTATGTGATGAGAAGATTGGCGAAATCCTGGGGCTGAGTTAATATTTTTTAGTTGTATAAGCGTCAATATTGAAACAGATTAGTCACAGTTTTGCAGAGGTTTTGAGCTTATGGCTGTAAATCAATCTCTAATTTCTCTAGCAGGCTTTTCTCTAGCCAGTTTTTCATTAACTACGCTTCTGGGTGGTTTGCCAGCCCAGGGACAGATGAGTTCTGGAGGGGCGATCGAACCTCAAATTACCGCAGGGGTGACGTTTGAACCCCCTGGAGACGAAACCTTGAAAAATTCACAAGGGGGAGCGACTCGCGATAGTGGTTATTGTCCTATTGATAGTTCTACTGATAGTGTGAACTCGGCTCGGTCGGTGGTGCCTTTGATGCCCAAGAATCGTGCGGACGGTTTGACGGTGAGCGATCGCCCCGCCTTTTTTATGTATGTGTCTTCCGGTTCTGCGGAACAAATCTTTTTTACCCTGAAAGACCAGAACGAAGATTATTATTACCAGAAAACGGTGTCCGTCCCTGAAGGTGCCAGTATTGTTAGCGTTCAGCTTCCAGAGGATGCCCCACCCTTGGAAGTGGGAAAAAATTATCAGTGGACTTTTGTGGTGGCTTGCCAAATGCCAGTGCGACCGGATAGCCCAATTGTGACTGGTTGGGTGACGCGGGTTACTCCTGACTCGGTGGGTCTGAATCTAAATTCTACCCGCCATCGGGTTAACGCCACTCCGTCCCTAGAAATGGCCCAGTTATATGGATCGGCTGGGGTTTGGTTTGATGCGCTGACCACTTTAGCCCTGTTGCGCGATCAAGAACCAGAAAACTATACGGCGGTCTGGAAGGAGTTTCTAGCTTCTGTGGGCTTGGAGGCGATCGCCTCTGAACCACTGATGCTCGATCAAAATTAGCCTTCGGGAATTAAAAATTTAGGGATCATTTAGGGATCATAAGGATCATGGTGATTCTCCGATCGCTGATTGTGGCAAACTTATGGTTGCAATTTTTTGCAATGCTGGTTTTGGCAAATCCGACTTGTCCTTACACAGGCCGGATTTTTTATTGCGAAATCCTATAATCGAGTCCTTTGAGCCAAGATTTAATCAATAAGCGAATACATTTTCTCTGGCGGATCGCTCGTTAATCCTGATAGGCTAAATCATGGGTATGAATATTAAATTAACCTCAGATTAAAGGTTAAAACAAAGAAAGTGCATGAAAAGTCAATCAGGGCTATCTACAGAATCGCTTTCTGGCAATGATCCCTGGATCGCTGATGCCCTATTTTATCGGTTGTATCGGGAATTATGGGAAATTAATTCTGAAGTGGAGAGGATTTATGTTGCCTTGCCAAAAAATCAAGCGCCAAATTGATAAGTTATGGCAATGGCGGACCGTATTGATGGTGACTCCTACTGTAGCCGCTTTTGTGATGGCAGTGAATGCGACGGGATGGTTACAACCTTTGGAATTAGCCGCTTTGGATCTCTTGTTTTGTCTGCGTCCGCAGGAAGCACCGGATTCCCGAATTGTGATTGTCACCATTGATGAGCCGGATATTCGCTATGTGGGACAATGGCCGATGCCTGATGCTGTACTATCTGAATTAATTGAGAAGATTAAACAACAGCAACCCCGGGCGATCGGCCTTGATTTTTATCGAGATTTACCTGTTGAACCGGGCAATCAGCAATTAATGAAAACCTTTAAATCAACTCCCAATTTAATTGGGGTAGATAAAATTATTGGGGATGTGGTTGAACCCCCTCCAGTTTTAGCAGACCTGGATCAAGTTGGAATTGCTGATTTAATTTTGGATTTCGATGGCAAGGTGCGGCGGGTTTTAATGTCTCATAAAGATCGGCAAAATCAAACGCGGTTAAGCTTAGGGGCGAAGCTTAGTTTGATGTATTTGCAAGGAGAAGATATTGCTTTAGAGATGGTTGATGGGAAAAAGATGCATTTGGGCTTGGGCAAAGCTTTATTTATTCCATTTAGTGCTAATTATGGCGGCTATGTGGGCGCCAATCCGGGGGGATATCAAGTGATGCTCAATTATCGCGGCAATGTTGCAGATTTTTACACCGTTTCTCTGACGGATGTCCTGACTAATCAGATTCCTCCGGATTTAATTCTCGGTGAAAATAGTGAGTTTCCTCTGCGCGATCGCATCGTATTAATTGGCACAATAGCTCCCAGTATTAAAGATTTTTTCTTTACTCCCTATAATAGCAGTTTTTTGGATAATTCTGACCCGATGCCTGGAGTGTTTATCCATGCTAATTTAATCAGCCAAGTAATCAGCGCCGCTTTAGATGGGCGTCCATTAATTAAAGTGTGGAGTCAAGTTATTGAAAAAATCTGGATATTTTTCTGGTCTTTGATTGGCAGCAGTTTAGTTTTGCTTTTTCGCCGCAGTAGTCCGGTTAAAAAGCGGTTAACCTGTCGAGTGATTGTGAGTTTAATTTTAGCGGTAAGTAGTATTATCTTGATGGGATATGCTGCTTTTTTGAGAAGTTTATGGATTCCGATTGTTCGCCCTTTACTGTCTTTAACGGGTTCGGCGATCGCCATGATTGTTTATCATCAGCAACAGTTACACCGGGAAAATGAAAAAAGACTCGCCCAATTTTTAGAAGCGGTTCCGGTGGGTATTATTGTCGTTGATACCACAGGACATCCTTATTTTGCCAATCAAAAAGCTAAAGAAATTTTGGGCCAAGGAGTCATCTCTAATGCAACTTTTGAGCAACTTGCAGACGTTTATCAAAGTTATATTGCCGGAAGCGATCGCCTTTATCCTACAGAAAATTTGCCCCTGTTTCGAGCTTTGCAGGGAGAATCAACTAGCATTGATGATATGGAAGTGCATAGAAATAACCAGATTATTCCCCTGGAAGTTTGGGGAACTCCTATCTATGACGAACTAAGAAGTATAGCTTATGCGATCGTCGCTTTCCAGGATATTAGTGAACGAAAAAAAGCCGAGGCAGACCGCAAAGCCTTTACGGAACAACTTCTCAAATTAAATAAATCATACCAGCGTTTTGTCCCCCATCAATTTTTGCAAATTTTAAATAAAAATAGCATTATTGATGTGGAATTGGGGGAAGCAGTACAGAAGAAAATGACCACCTTATTTTCTGATATTCGGGATTTTACCAGCTTATCAGAAAATCTTTCCCCTGAAGAAAACTTTCAATTTATCAATGCTTATTTATCCTGCATGGAACCGGCCATAAATCAAAATAATGGCTTTATTGATAAATACATTGGCGATGGGATTATGGCATTATTTCCTGGCTCCCCTGATGATGCGGTCAAGGCGGGAATTGCCATGTTACAACAACTCAAAATTTATAATCAAAAACAGCCCATTGGCACAAAACCAATCCGCATTGGCATTGGCATTAATACCGGATCAATGATGTTAGGAACGGTTGGCGGCATCAACCGCATGGATAGTACCGTAATTAGCGATGCGGTCAACTTAGGTTCACGAGTCGAAACTTTGACAAAAACTTATGGGGGGTCTCTGTTAATTACCCAATATACTTTATTAGAGTTAGCCGATCCAAGTTTATATCATATTCGCTTAATCGATCGCGTCACAGTTAAGGGAAAATCCCAGCCTGTCACGGTTTATGAAGTTTTTGATGGGGATGCACCAGAAGTTATCCAAGGCAAATTAGCCACCCGCACGGAATTTGAAAAAGCTATCTTACTTTATCACCTGGGTTCTTATGATGAAGCCGAGGATTTATTCAAAAAATGTCTTCATATCGCTCCATTAGATGTAACCATTAACTTTTATATAAATCGAATTAAAAGTCATCAATAGTTGCCCAAGGTAGCATAGCAATTTATCTGTATTCCCAATCATAAGGATTAGCAATAATGTAGCCAAATTTGCCATATTATGATAATTTACATTAATTTTTGGGATTTTTTTGCTATTATATACTATGTTGATGGGCGAATTAATTTTGTGCTTTAATTTGTCAAAAATTACCAAATTTTGCCCAAGGATATTGCCGAAATACCCCCGATCATTAAACCAACTCCCATCCATTGGATAAACGTTACTTTTTCCTGGAGAAAAAACATTCCTGATATGGTCGTGGCAATCAAGGTTAATCCAATCACCGTGGGATAGGCAACGGATAAATTAAACTTACCGAGAACCAGAATATAAAAAACTGTACCGATCGCATACAGCCCCAGTCCACCAATTAAATAAAGATTCAAGGGATTTTGACCCGTTCCCATTTTTAAGAGAACTTGACCGCCAGTATTCAGTCCAACGGCCAGCAGGATAAACAGGCTAAAAATTAAATTATTTACCATGAGACAACTCTAATTATTTTCAATATTTTCATACATTGGATCCATTTGCCAAAGTTCATAGTTTGATGGATATGGTTTTTGGACCCATTTACCGATTAATTTTTCCCACCAGCGAGGTGGGTGAGGCAGACTGGCTACTTGAATCCTCGGACAACCGACTATCCATGCACCGATTATATCCGTATGCAGGCTATCTCCGATGACTAAAACTTGCTTTGCTTTTAGCTGCATTTGGGCGAAGGCTTTCAAAAAAGCAAAAGGAAAGGGCTTTCTGGCCGGACTAATGGCTGGAATATCCAGCCTTGCCGACCAGCTTTTGACTCGATAACGCCGTTTACCATTGGATAAGATAAAAAACTTAAGTCCTTGTAATTTAGCTTTCTGAATCCATGCTTCTGCGTCGGGAGATAAATAGCGATCGTCTTCGGAAACGATGGTATTATCTAAATCCAGGATAATCCCTTTGATGCCACGATCGATCAATAAATCAAGCTCAATGGCAGCCACTATCGGAGATGATTTTCGGGGAAACTGATTTTTCCTCATGGTTGATTTAATTGGTTTCTGCTTTCATGGGACGAGATCGACAACTATGTGATGATTCCCTGGCGGTTTAAATACATAATGATAAAAGTGGTCATTACCCAACTCAAAACTGTTAATCTAATCGGGAAGTCTTTTAATAACACTTCTTCCGGTCGCTCGGTTTCCCCACCTGTTTCAGCTTCATTTTTATCGATACTAGAAATTTCTCTAGGGTCACTGAGTAATTGATAACGAAACATCCCATAGAGGACAAAGGGTAATGTTAACATCATCCAAGGGGTTGATGCTCCCTTGACAATCGGGCCAGCGCTCCAAATCGCATAGGTAATAATCGCTCCATTGGTGACGACGCTTTCCATGCGTAGCAACAAATTTAAGGAATAACGTCGCAATACAGCCCTGGTTTTTCCGCCTTTTATTTTGAGTAATCGTAGTTCGGCTTTGCGCTTTTCTATGCCTAAAAATAACGCCAGCATCGCGGTACATAACATAAACCAAGGAGATAAAACAATTCCCGTGGCTGCTGCCCCGGCACAAGCACGCAGGACAAACCCAGCAGCGATCGCCATGACATCAAGAATTACTGTGTGTTTTAGCTTGAGGTTGTAGGCAATTTGCAGGATGGCGTAGGATAAGATGGTTGCGCCCAATAAAGGCGATCGCAGCCAGCCCAAGATTAAGGCACCTCCTAACAGAATCGCTGCCATGGCGATCGCTACGGGAATCTTGACTAAACCAGCCGCAATGGGGCGATTACATTTTACGGGATGGCGCCGGTCTGCTTCTACATCGGCAATATCATTGAGTAAATAGAAACTACTCGATGCGCCACAAAACAACGCCAGTGCGAGCAAGCTACCCAGGAGGGATTGCTGATTAATACTAAACGCAAACAGTGGAGCGGCAAAAACGATCAGATTTTTTGTCCATTGTCTTGGTCGTAGCGCCTTTAAATATGCTGCAATTTTCATCTTAATTTATTTTGAAAGCATCAATTGTATTCATCTATTAAATCAATATAATTTTGCTAACTATTACCGTAATTTGCCCCTTTTATTCTTTTTCGCATAAGAGCAAATAATGAGCGTATAGGGGATGTTTAAACTTGGTTGATAATTGCACGGTAAAGCCCATTTTCTCTATCTTTTTTGTCAAATTATTAGCGCCAATAAAATGCAATTTGTCAAACTTGGTCATTAACTTATCGTGAACCAAGTTCCAGTAATATTTAAACGCGGGGCGATCGTCCATATCTTTAATCACCAGTTTGCCGCCTTGGGGCAGAATATTATGGATGGTTTTAATTAACTCATCTTGCTGTTCATAAGTCACATGATGCAGCAAATCCATCAGAATTATACAGTCAATGCGATCGACATTGGCCACATCACTTTCTGCGAGTAAATTTTTCTCAAAAAATTTGACATTGGGGATATGTTGGGAAATTGTTTGAGCGATTCTCACTCTTTTGCCATTTAATTCGCTGCCGATTACATGGCGATTTTGGCCGGTTTGGGCTAGGTAAATATCCAAAAGACCATAACCGCATCCCACATCCACAATATTTCCCGATGTTGGGACAAATTTAGCAATTTCCTCAAGGGGTAAGATCAGAATTCTGAGGTAATTGTAAAAACGAGGCAGGATTAGGGGGTAGCTATTGATAATAGAGATTAGTTGTTGATTCATTTTGCAGGCTCCTCAAATATACCGTTTATCTACAAACGTTCACCGTTCAATGTATTAGCGATTTTCGATTTTTATGCCATATATCCGGTATTAATCATTAGATATTTTTATTTTATCATTCCGATCAAAGTTACAGCGATTTGATAGCAATAGCAAAAAATTGATATCAAATAGATAGGTAAAGAGATGTATAGAAAGAATAAGTCTTTTTACAAATATAGTACGACCCCGATAAATGCGTCTAAGCTTATTTACTCTTCCATAATCTAGCGAATCATAAATAATCTGTTAATCAACTCTTTTAAAAACCGATAAATTATAATTTTCGACTAACTTATCCCCAAAATCTTTTTTAAACATGAGAAAACTTTGCTTATTCGGCTTTATACCTTCATCTAACTCTACCCAATTACCTCCTATTTTTTCTTTGATATTGTTAAATTGTGATGATGGAGCAATTGCAATAGTAATTTGTTTTTTTTCTTCATCGGATATTACCTTTAAATATGAAGGTAGAAAAGTAACTTTTGCTATATTCTTGACACTATAATAAGCAGCGTAATCGCAATAGACTCCATCCTGTTTTGATACATATTTTACTTACCACTAAATTTTCAATTCTTTCATAGTCTCTATCATTCCAATAATTAACGGCTGATGCTATTTGCAAAGGCCATCCAACCATACAAGTTAATAACAGTGATATTAAGATTAAAATAGATATTTGATTTTTTAATCGAAACTTCATTATTTCCATAGAAGAACAAACTACAACAGATAACGGAATATAAACCATCCAGGAATAATAAGTAGGAAAACGTCCGAATATTAGCATAATTATTGGCACAAATAAACCAGCTAATATACCAAATATTATTGGAGAATTACCTTGAATATAACTTTTTATTATCTGATCAATAATGATCAACAAAGCCGCTATATAAAGAAAAGGAAGGCTAGGATCCTTTGGCAAATTACCTGAAGTCACACTCTTTAAACTATTCACTGAGCTAATGAAATCATCTAAAACTCCATTCAGATAGTAGAAACACAATAAAATCATTAATCCTATTATAATACCAAATCCCATAAAGCAGGCTTCTTTGACAAAGGATTTTCTCAAAAATATAAGTAAGAGAAAACAAATGATTACAGCAAATAAACATACCTGTAGACCAGAGGGAACAATCAGGATACCAATTAACATTAGGAAAAAATAACGTAGCTTTGAGAGTGAGACTGAATAAACGAAGAGCGCAGATATACCAAGCATTATACCGAGACAATCATATCGTCCACTTCTATAACAGAGACTTATACCGTACCCAGAAATAAAAATTATGATTAGGAAAATTCTGATCCAAGCTATGTTGACTAATCTTAGTCTTATAACTGCCAACCAAAGCATGATAGTCGATCCTATAATCAAAAAGTAGTTTAGAGATCGCACTGTTAGCAGGCTAAACCCAAACAATTTTACCCATAAGAAGAGTACAAGTGAATATAGAGGTAAATTTCCAGCCCACATTTCTTCCTTTGTTTGGATGAACCAAGCTGTCGATGTAAAACCATTTCCAAAATATAAGTTGATTGCTGGATCTGTAAACATTACTTCATCGAGCCATACTGTGGTAAAACGATCCACTGTGATCAAGTTAATCAATAAAAACAAGCCAAGTATGATCAGTAAGATGCTGAATTCATGTTTCAGTAGTTTCATTATTCTTTGTTACCTTCGATATTTTTACGCTTTTTAGTTATCTTGTTTGCCCAAGCAATAGACCACAGTGAATGCCGCTAATATAGCAATCATAGGGACACTGGGAAAATGATAACGATCTTGGGAAATAATTACTGCATGAACTCCAGCCAAGTAGCCCCATATTACCACGGTTGGATGGGTAAAAATTGTCAACCATCCATATTGTTTTCCTAAGATCAAAATCCCGATTAATCCCAGTCCTAAAGCGGGCAGCCAATATAATTGGTTAATAATCTTTAGGGGCAATAAAATGCCGGAACCATAACGAGATACTAAGCCTTTTTCATTCCAAGCCACGCCAATACTTTCCCGGCTATGGGTGTCAATTAGCCTGATGATGCAACGTTGAATAAATAGTAAAGGTTTCTCTTTGATATGCTCTCTAGCCAAAGACTTTAAGTATTGATTTTTTTGGGATTGATTCATTCCCTTTGTCTCTTCTGGCAAGTGCATATATCCGCCGTTAGAATTGGGATTGTTGCCCATCCATAATACGGCACCAGAATTGGTAGAAAGTAGGGTAAATTGTCCGAAAAGTTGGGTGTTGCGATACGACCAGGGGGCAATTATTATGGCCATGATCAGAAACATGACCAGGGTGGCTGTAACGGTTTTAAAGATTTCTCTGGTTTTGATGACGCGAAAAAATAATAGCAGAAAAGGAATTAATAATGCCGTGGGTCTGACATAGCAAGCTGCTGCCATAATCACTCCTACTCCAATGGCTCGCGATCGCAGAGTAAATTTTTCTTCCAGCCATAAACATAAAGCCGCCATCACCAAGGCTGTAAATAATAATTCACTGGCTAAGACGGTGGTAAACTGGATTTGGGCAGGCCAAAATGCTAGGATGAAGCCAGTTAAAATAGCAATTCGCTGACTAAACCACTTTTCGGCCAAATGCATGGAAACCCAGATGGTTCCTGCCGCCAGCAATAGGTTGAAAAGAATAATTGGCCAGTAAGTATGACCAAATATTTTGTAAAAGATCGCATATATAAATGAAGTTCCCGGAGGCCAAAAAGCAGTTAACTCGTTAACGCCCCAGCCAAAGCCGTTTCCTTTGGCCAAATTTTGGGCAAACACATCGTAAGCATTGCTATCGGATACGGGGACTACGGGAACCGCGATCGCCCATAATAGCCGCAGGAACAATCCAATTAATATAATTACTCGGTAGGGATTTTTTAACGGATTTTTTAACATATAAGTAATCCTGACATATTTCAATAAATTTAATTTGCCGATATGTCTAATAGGTGTTTGTGGAGCAGCGAAAATTCTTACGCCAGTCAATTTATCTCGTCTAATCAATCACTAGACTGGGAAAATCGCCTTTTTTAGAGCGGATAAATTTCCCGATCCATCAAACCTATCAATATGATATATCAGACAGACGGATAAAAAATCTGTTTTCTCCACTTATTTGATTTAGCTATCTATTGAAATCGATAATAAAATTCATTGATTTAGACTAGGCAAAACATTTTGAATAATATCTTCCATAGACACGCTCATAATCCACCATTTTCAACCATGAATTGATCGACTAAGATTTATTAATTTAACCATACCAGGAGTAAAAATTGGACTAAGTTAAATTGCTTAGTCTGAGCGAGGATCCCTAATGTCAAAAAAATCACAAAATTTACGATTTTTTTGGGGCGACCTAGAGCAAACAGGGCGCATATATGCCTCGTCGATTTTAACTGATTATTTTGGGATGGTGGGAGTTGTTTAAAAAACTTTACATATTGAAATAAGTCAGTGAAAGAAGCCGGTAAAAAATTGGTGCCTCTAGCTGCCCAAGATCGGAAAATGTCATCAGCCTGATGATCTAATCTGGAGAGTCATAAAACTACTTTGGAAGAAAAATATGGGGATAATGTATTGTAGATTCAGCTTTCTGGTCAGCGAAAAGAGCCACAATAGTCATAAAGTCTTGATGACTTGATCAAACATCATGCTAGATTTAACCCAATTAGCCAAGCAAATGCAGGGAATTAGTCAGCATTTGCAGAAGGAGGCGGAAGCATCCCGGCAACGGTTGGACGTTGCCCAAAAACTCTTGGATAAAGCCCAGTGGCGGCAGGCAGAGTTGATTAAACGCCGGGAAAGTTTGTGCGATCGCATGGTATTTTCCCCGCCCGTCCCCGTGGAACCCCTGCATATTCGTCCGGCGATCGCAGTCCCGCCAAAAGTGCATACAATTTTGGCCACCGATGGATCGCAAATTGCCCCCAGTCACCATGAAATTGCCTATTGTTATCTAATTAATATTGGGCGGGTGGTGTTGCACTATGGGGAAAGTCGTCATCCATTATTAGATAGTATTCCAGAAGTATTTTATCGCCCGGAAGATTTATATGTGTCGCGGCAATGGGGCATTAAAACTGAGGAATGGATGGGACACCGCCGAACGGCAGCAGAGGCAAAGGCTTTAGCAGAGTTGGCGACTGCGGTGAGAACTGGACTGAAACCAGAAAAAACCGAGATGCCTATGTTGGCAATGGTAGATGGTTCGCTGATTTATTGGGTGCTTGAACCGTTGCCCAATGATGCCCGCGACATTATTTTATCGATTATTTTTGCTGCTTGGGAGGAAATGCGCCGTTGCCGGGTGCCTTTGGTGGGCTATTTGAGTGCGTCTCGCAGTAGTGAGTCTTTGAGTTTTCTGCGGTTGCAAGCTTGTCCCTATCCAGAACCGGACTGTTATACTCATTGCCCGATCGCTCCGGATACGGTACATCGTGCTTATAACGATAAAACCCCTTGTCAAATTTTTGACCCGCTACGGGATACTACCTTTTGGGCTTCGGTGTTGCAACCAGGGCAACGCAGTCCCCTATGGCGTAGCAGGGCAAGAATTTTGGACTTGTACGGGGCAGAAAACGCGGTCTATTTTTGTTATGTCCATGTGGGGCCAGAAATTGCCCGGATCGATCTGCCTGCTTGGGTGGCAGAAGATGACGATATGCGCGAGTCGGCTTTTAGTCTGATATTGGCCCAGGTAAATAAAGGCTATGGCTATCCGGTGGCTTTGGCAGAAGCCCATAATCAGGCAGTGGTTCGGGGAGGCGATCGCGCCCGATTTTTTGCCCTGTTAGAACAGCTTATGATTAAAGCCGGGTTGCCCAATGTGAGCACTTCTTATAAAGAAGCCCGCAAACGGGGCTCTATTGCCTAGACTGAGAAACCGGGTTTCTTGCCCAAATCTGGGGATAGAGATGAGAAACCGGGTTTCTTGCCCAAATCTGAAAATTTAAGCCAAAATTGTCATAGAAACCCGGTTTCTGTCACCAGCTTAGATATCAGGATCAATTCCCAGTTCTTTCAACCGTGCAGCCAATTTTTCTGCCCGTTCTTGTTCCAGCTTAAGATTGGACTCAGCGAGAACAGCCCGTTCTTGTGCGCGATCGGCCCGTTCTCGTTCTTCTTCGGCCAACTCGAAGGATAATTTAACTAAATTACCCGCCGCATCATAAAAGCGTAACCAAGTGGCTGTCTCTCGCAGGATAGTTCCTGACCAAGTACCCAACCATAGTCCTAAACTGTCGCACCACAGCCATCCTCGTTCGTCAGGAGTTATTTCTTCATAACGGAATTTTTCGCTAAGTTTCCAACCTTGTAGCGACTCCGGGACAAAGGGGTCATAGACAAAATAATGTCCGGTTTTGAAAGTTTGCTCATAAAGTAACTTTTTCTTTCCCTTGTCCACTGCCGCAGTGGAGGGGGACATTAACTCGACAATGACATCGGGATAACGTCCGTGTTCTTGCCAAACTACCCACCCTTGACGTTGTTTGGTGCCATCGACATTTAAGGTGACAAAGAAATCCGGCCCTTTAAAGTCTCGATTTCTGGCTTGTTCTACCGAGTAGTAAACAAACATATTGCCACCAGTAAAATAATCTTCCCTTCCTTGATAAGCTAGGGTCACGGCTTCAATCAAGGCATTCATGGCGATGCGATGTCGATTGCTTTCCAAGGGTTCTCCGTCGTCAAATATTAAATCGGTTGGGGGGAGTTCGGGAGTCCACTCTTCTTCGAGTGGGAGATTTTCCGTTGGTTGTTCTTGCTCGCGAGTTAGTTCCACAGGCATTTTCTGATTCCCCAATTTATTGGACAATTCTAGCTTAATTGATTCATCGGGGCGCCCCTGAAGCTGGGAAACCGGGTTTCTTGGATTTGAGGTAGAGGCGATCGCCCGTGGGTGGAGATGAGAAACCGGGTTTCTTGCCCAAATCTTCGCCATAGAGCAAAAATTGTCATAGAAACCCGGTTTCTTGTACCAGAGCGATCGCGCATTATTTTTATGGTAAATGTGAACCAGGAAATGGGGATGAAATTGACCACAGAGACACAGAGGGTACAGAGAGATATTTACCTCTGTACCCTCTGGGATTAAGCTTTGAAACGAATGGATTCCTAGACTGAGGAATATTGTTGACCAATTTCTCCCAGTAATTTCATTAAATTATTCCGCTCGGATTCGTTGGGTAACTTCTGGACTAACTCTGCCACCTTGAGTAAATCCTGCGATAGTGCATCTTTTTTGACAAGCCGGGCTAAATCCTGGTAATTAATAGAGTTATTGCTCCAGATAATTCTGTCATCAGTAAACGCAATTCCTACTGTAGACGGAAAACTACTGGTATCTATGAAAGCAATAACTTTTTCATTATCCTTGATAGATAGCCATTTATCAAAAGCAGTTGAGAGCTTATCCAATGGTATATTTGGAGCATAGAAAGCATTGGTAAAGCTGTATTTTCCCTGTACTTGATTTTGCAGAAACTCTCCGATATAACTGGGGAGTTCTTCTTCAGTATAGGTGTAGGTTCGAGTTTCTAGCTGGGATAGCACTTCTTGCTCTCGTTTCTTTGCATTTTTGAGCAATGACCAAACTAAAAATGCTGTCCCGGATGCAACCACTGCCGCACCGCCAGTAATAACACTAATTCCACCAAAAGCTGCGATCGTCGCAGTAGTTGCCGCAGCACCGGATAAAGTTCCGGCTACTCCCAAAGCACTCGCCGCAGTCCAAGCACCTAAAACACTTGTAGCGCCTGCAATTGTCCCTGTCCCGATCGCAATTCCCAGGTTTTTTTGGTCTTCGCCGTCCATTTGTGAGACTAATGTGATCGATACAATTCCGGCTGCTCCGATCAGCGCGGCGCCCCCGGTAGCTACGGCTAACCCGCCAAGCATTCCCAAACCACCTGTAGCCACAGAACCACCACCCAAAACAGCTAATGTGGCATTGGTCGCAGCCCCTCCAGATAACGTGCTAATCAGAGTACCCGTACCTGCTGATACTCCACCTGCACTGATCACATTTGTCGCAAACGGGACGATCGCGGCTCCTATCTGGCCAGCTTTTTGCACTTGCTTTTTGACCTTGTTACCTTCCCGGAAAAGCATCTGTGCTATTTGAACTAATTTTTGTTGATCGTCTACATTCTTCTGGCTAACAATCTTGTCTAAATTCTGCTGGCTGGCAGTCTTGTAAACATCTTTAGCATTATCTGGAATATCCGCTTGAGCGATCAATGAGTCTAAGGCTTTTAAGGTTTCTGTATCTTCTACCGTCTTGCCGTCGCGTACCTGCTGATAAATTGACAGGTAATTTGCTTTTTGTTCTTCGGTTAGTTTTGGACTTTTCAAAATCTCGTTAACTAAAATAATATCAACGGTTAAAGCCCTTGATTTAGCACTGGCTAAAGAGTAAGTTGCCTTAATTTCTGATGGCAAGTCTGAACCAGCAACAATTGCATCTAAATCCGTGAGAGCGTTAAAGTCAGGAACAGGTTCATCAGCACGCACATAAGCAAAAGTTGCTCGAATTAGTTTCTTCTGTTCTGGACTCAGTGTAGATTTTTCTAAGGTAGAGTCAATGGTTTTCTGAAGTCCCACTAAGCGGGAATTGGTACTGGCAAGTTGATAGCGATTTTTAATGCTGCTGTCCAGCTTAGAAGAAGCGATCACATAATCTAATAAATCTAAGGCAATCAAATCCTGAACATATTCACCATTCTCAATTTGCTCATAAACTGATTTACATTTCTCTTGGCTAGATTCTGGAATCAGAAAGTTTGTCTTTTGGTCAATTTCTTGAAAAACTTGAGCCTTTATTTGGGAGCTTCGGTCATACAAGGTATGCAACACAAGCGTAATATCTTTACCCTCTAAACCACGCCCCTCGATCGTCATCTCTTGGCCATCTTTAATTTTAGCAGGAATCTCTACCGGATAGTCATCTCCCGATCGCAGAGTAACGAACTGCTTTTCTCCATTTCGAGCGGTGGTATAAGGAACAAAAATATGATAAGTTTCTAAACTGTTGCTGTTGCCTAATCCTTCGCTATCTGCTCTGGCATTAAGTGGATAAATTATATCTTTAGTTAACAAACCAAAAGTTCCCCAAGCGATATAGCTGAGAAAATGGCGGCGATTTAGAGTAGAAATAGTTAGTTTATCCATGACTGATGTCTTGCTAAATCTGACAGGTGATTTTAGTGAATTACCTTAATGTCTAATACTAGAAGTATTTACACTTATCTAGTTATTATCCAATAAAATTTTGAAAAAAAAGTGATCAGAAAGTAGTACAAAAGTTATATGAAAGTTACATGAAAGTTACATGAAAGTGCTATAATCGCGATAAATTGTGCCAAACCCAGGCGATCGCCCATTTTCTGCCCCAAGATGGATCCCCCCAAACCCCCCTGAAAAAGGGAGGCTTTCGGGTTCAGAAACCGGGTTTCTATGTATAGTTTGGTGGGGAGGCAGATATAGCTGCTAGAAACCCGGTTTCTTGGTTTCCCCGTGGTTGACCCGATCGCCCCTATCCGTAAAAACTTTGAGAAATTCCCAGAAAATTATCAATGACTTTTGAAGGACTGTCACCATTAACTGCCGATGAAGCATTGGCGATCGCCGAATTTGTCATGGACTACGATCGCTTCAACGAAGTTCAAGAAATCGTGTTTCGTCAGTCTTGGGAAGGCAAGTCTTATCAGCAAATGGCAAATGTCACCGATTATGATGAAGCTTACCTAAAAGCGGTGGGGTTTAAACTATGGAAAAAGCTTTCTAAAAAATTTGGCGAAAAGGTGAAAAAAGAGAATATACAGGCAGTGATTAAACGATATTTAAAGCATCATCAGGTTACTTTACATCGTCATCAAGTAAGTGGCGTAAATTTCAAGGGTGCTACAGTAAGTAATGCCGTTGTTGGAGATTTACAGAACTCTAAGTTTTGTCAAGCTGATTTACAGAGAACCGGCAACGAAACCAAGAACGAAAATAATTCTAAAATCAATGAATGGAACGGGTTTCAGTTTCGTTCCCAAGCCGCAGTCAAAATCGCGGAAACCCTGGACGAGCAAGGAATTGTCTTTTCCCCGAATTATCCTTTACGCTTAACCACATCAGCGGGCAGAAAAACCCTAATCTTTGACTTTTTAATATTTGATATCGGTAAATCGGGAATTCTGCAAATCGACGAGCCGGAAATTGCCAACCTCCTGGATGAAGCGGAAATTCTGAATTTGATTCACCGTCAAGGGTTTGAAAGTGTGAGAAATTATCCCGCCCGGTTATGCAGGGAACAACCGGAAACCGTGGTGGCCGATTTTCTCAGATTTTTGCGACAATCTTAGAAACCGGGTTTCTTGCCCAAATCTTCGGGTTTAAACCACAATTGTCATAGAAACCGGGTTTCTGCCAATTCTAGCTTGGAGACAAGAAATCGGGTTTCTTGCCCAAATCTGGGGATTTAAGCCAAAATTGTTATAGAAGCCCGGTTTCTGGAAATTAGGAGGAATCAATTGTGACCGCAACAAATCGCGCTAAATGGGATGCAGGCAGGTTTTGGCGAACTTTGGCCTATTTCCGGGTCATTCCATTTATTGGTAGCCTGGATAAGTTTAAACGCCAACCGAAAAAAGCCCCAACGGAAAATAAAGGCACGATTCTGGTAGCGGGGGCTACAGGGGGCGTCGGTAAACGAGTGGTGAGACGTTTGCTAGAACAAGGTTATCAGGTGCGATCGCTGGTTCGGGATAGCAAAAAAGCCCAGGAAATGCTGGGCGATCGCCTGGAACTGGTGGAAGGAGACATTACCCTACCGCAAACTTTGACCCCGCAAGTGACAAAAGATATTCAAGCGGTAATTTGCTGTACGGGCACCCGCGTGCAGCCCAAAGAAGGCGATACTCCCAATCGGGAAAAATACTATCAAGGCATTAAATTTTATATGCCAGAAGTGGTAGATGTGCCGGAAATTGTCGAATATCAGGGTATGAAAAACCTGGTACAAGCAGTGGTAAATCAAGCCAAAGAACCAGTAATTTTTGACTTCAGCCAACCCACCAAAGATATCCAAGAAACTTGGGGAGCGTTGGATGATATTGTCATGGGTGGCGTGAGTGAAAGTGGCATTCGCCTAGGTAATGAAGCCGCTATTTTTTCGGGCAATGTTTCCACCGCCAATTCTGGGGGCTTTGCTTCGGTGCGATCGCGCAATTTTGAGCCAATTTTAGACTTATCTAATTATACTGGCATCGATTTGCGGGTCAAGGGGGACGGAAATCGGTATAAATTTATTCTCCGAAATGAAACAAAATGGGATAGTATTTGTTATTGCTATTCTTTTGACACGGTGCCTAATATCGAGTTTACCGTGCGAATTCCTTTTGCAGAATTGATCCCCGTGTTTCGCGCCAAAACTTTAAAAGATGCTACACCATTTGAACCAGGTCAAATTACCTCATTTCAACTAATGCTAAGTAAATTTGAATATGACGGAAATTTAAATCCTAAGTTTACCCCAGGCTTGTTTCAAATTCAGGTCAAATCGATTAAAGCTTATGGAGGCACGAAATTACCTCAATTTATTCAGATTAGTTCTGCCGGGGTGACTCGTCCCGGTCGCCCTGGGTTAAATTTAGATGAAGAACCACCAGCAGTGCGCTTAAATGACCAATTAGGGGGAATTCTTACCTGGAAATTACGCGGGGAAGAGGTGATTCGCAATAGTGGTTTGCCTTATACAATTATTCGACCTTGTGCTTTAACGGAAGAACCCGGAGGTAAGCGATTAATTTTTGACCAAGGGGACAATATTAAAGGTAAAGTAAGTCGCGAAGATATTGCCGAACTCTGTGTCAATTGCTTGCAAGAACCGCAGTCTCGTTTTGTCACCTTTGAAGTGAAAGAATCTGACAATGGTCAAGCCCCTGGGGATTGGGGCAGTCTTTTGGCTACGGTAAAGCATGATACTTAAAATTGACTTATTTTGAATACAAATGGGGTAAATTACCCCATTTTTTATTTTTTTTAAAGAAATATCAAGGAATAATAAAAAATCGTAAAGCTCTAGCTTTTTTCCGGAAGGCACGTTACAATTGTAGGAAAAAATTAATAAAACAAATATGTTAGCTAGACTGAAGCCGCAACTCCGCATTATTACCGCTTTAAAGCCCGTCGAAAAAATAAAAAATCTCCCTCTGGAACCGCTGCTGCAACCGCTGCATAACCTGAATAAGTGGTTATTGCCCCGCGATCGCTATGGTCGGCGACTTTTCTGGGGGACGCTGGGTTTTATCGTTTTCCTCTTGGCGATCGCGCAAATGGATCAGGGGCTGGGGTTCTTTCTGCTGCTAGGCCCTTTGTTGCCAGTCTTTATTTTAGCGATCGTCGGCGGATGTATTTGTTTCATTTTATCAGTCGGTCATGCCTTTAAACGCGATGGTCATCCAGCCCCGTTAGTAATCATGGTACTAGGCTTATACTTAGTATTTAAACCTTCAACACCGCCAAGTGCAGAACAAGTATATTTTCAGAGACATCAAGCCAAATACCAGGAAGTCGTAGAACTGGTAAGGCAGGAAAAGTTAACCCACAACGAACAATGCAAAGACTCATTATTTGCGGTTCCGGCTGCTTATCAACATCTAACCGCAACTTGTGTATCTGTGAATAGAGAATCCTCTGGATTAATCGTAGAATTTATTCCTTTTAATGAGGATAAACCATTAGTTTACAGCGAAACCCGCCACGGCATTCAATCAGTCAAGAATTGTCATCAAGAAGGCAGAATTTCCAAACAAATGGATCGACACTGGTACATTTGCCAGGGTAATTAGTAGTCCGAAAAACCCAGAAACCCGGTTTCTAAACCCCCAGGGATAACCCCAGAAACCGGGTTTCTTTTTGGCATTTCACCGTTAACTTTAGTATTCACCACAGAAACCCGGTTTCTAAACCCCCAGGGATAACCCCAGAAACCCGGTTTCTTTTCTTCCAAGTCAGGGCGAAGCATTCGGATAATAAATTCTCTATGTTTACCCAAAATTAATCGCCCGAATGCTTCGCCCCTACGCCCCTGCAAATATGGGATTACTCCCCTTTAGAATATTTACCGAATGCTGGCAAGGCTTATATAAAGACTTATATATATTGGCGCAGTTTTTTCCTGTTTTATCTTTAATATTAAGCTCAAACTAATTTTGGTAATTGTAAATAAATTTGACAAAAAAATTGGGATATTTTATAACTTTTTTACCCCCAGAAACAGAGGACAAAAAGATATCTTGACTGTTATCTCCTCTGCGCCTCTGCGCCTCTGCGCCTCTGCGCCTCGGTCGGTGAGCGAAGCCGAACCGCCGCGCCTCTGCTTTCTCTGTGTCTCTGTGGTGAAAAAAACCATCCTATTAATTCGGTTATGGTATATATTTTAGCCTAATGAGGTATAATAACATATAACAATAAAAGTTAAGTAGCGTTCAAACTATGAAGCCTTATTCTGTTGACTTGAGACAAAAAATTATCGATATTTATGCGGAAGGAAATGTATCGCAACGTCAGTTAGCGCGACAATTTCGGGTAGCTTTAAGCTTTATCCAAAAACTAATTAAACAATATAAAGAAACGGGCAATATTGCCCCCAAGGTGAGGAGGAAACAAACTCCCACCAAATTGACCGATGAACAGTTACAAGTGCTTAAAAAATTAGTGGCAGAAACCCCAGAAGCCACTTTACAAGAGCTTAAAGAAAAATTGGCCGCGATCGCCGGAGTAACCATTAGTATTTCTACGGTTCATCGAATGTTACGACGCCTAGATTTATGTACTCAAAAAAACGGAAAATGACTAAAATGACTAATAAGTAATTAATCACTTAATGGTTCACTATGGTTACATTGATTTGAGGTTTAAACACCAATCATAAGAATTAACCTCTTTTAAGCTGGCCAAAAGCTGTTTAGCGGACTCAGTTTGTAAGGCTTTGGCCACATTATCAATCCAACGTTGGGCGCCCACATAGCCTCTTTCCCAATATTCTTTAGCCATCACCGCTTGTTCCAAAAAATCCGCATCTTTGGCAATGATTCCGGCCACAGTTTCTTGGGTTTCTACTTGATTCCAGTAATCAAAAAGATCGTCCCCCAGTTTCCCCAAAATCTCTAATTGTTCTTGGGTTGCTTTTGCCTCATCAACGGTAATATATCGTTTGGCTAATTTGTGAATATCCCCCACCCTAGCTTCCCCAATATCGTGAAACACAATCATCGTACAAACTTGCTCAGGATTAGGGTAATTTTCCAATTTAGCCAAAATAAAACCGATTTGGGCAGCGCGTAATGAATGTTCGGCTACACTTTCGGGATGTTCAATGCCAATTACTCGCCATCCTTCATGTTTAATCCGTCTGAGTTGTCCTAATTCAAACAGGAAATTTAAAATATCTTTATTGGTATCTTTATTGTTCATAGGATGTTTGTCATAAGAGTAAATTACGATGTTGATTGTTGAGATGATAGCATATAGGCTGCCCTCCCGGAATCTGCGTCTACGGCTAAGGCGATCGCTACCACGGGAGTTTCTCCAATTTTAGTCTAGACTGTTAGATTAATCCCCACATTATTAATATTCTTAGCAAAAATTTACAAAAAATAGATTGTTTCTCATAAAAAAAAATTTGCCGAACCGAGGCGTATAATTACTATGAAGAAATCGCTTAGGTTTATGGGATGCTATTTGGAAATCTGACAGAATATCCTTACCCGTCAATGCGACCAGTAATTATGGGGAAACGCGGTGCCGTTGCCACCAGTCAGCCCCAAGCCGCGATCGCGGGTATGGAAATGCTTTTAGCGGGGGGAAATGCCGTGGATGCGGCGATCGCTATGGCTATTACCTTGACCGTGGTCAAACCAACCGCAAACGGCATTGGTTCTGATGCTTTTGCCTTAGTTTGGGATGGCAAAGTTCATGGGTTAAATGGGTCGGGAAAAAGCCCACAAAACTTAACCATAGAAAAATTTGCCGGTCAAGAAACCATCCCCCATTATGGCTGGTTGCCCGTCACCGTTCCGGGGGCAGTTTCTGCATGGCGAATGCTATGGGAACGATGGGGAAAACTGCCATTTGAACAATTATTTTCCCCGGCAATTCGCTACGCTACAGAAGGGTTTCCCGTATCTCCAGAAACTGCCCAAGCTTGGCAAGCCGCTGAGAGGATTTATTTAACCAAAAAAGGCACAGAATTTACCGCTTTTAAAGAGATATTTTTTCCCAAAAATCGCGCCCCAGCCGCTGGAGAAATTTGGGGTAGTCTGCTTCACGCCCAAACTTTAACAGAAATTGCGAATACGGGCGGGGAAAGTTTTTATCAAGGGAATTTAGCGGCAAAAATTAGCCACTTTGCGGCGGAAACAGGCGGTCTATTAACTGGGGATGATTTAAGCAAACATCAAGGGGACTGGGTAAGTCCGATCGCCGCCGACTATCGGCAAGTCACTGTTTGGGAATTACCCCCGAATACTCCGGGAATTGCTACTTTAATGGGGTTAAATATTTTGGAAGGATTTAATTTAAGTGAATATCCGCGAGAATCAGTGGATTCTTATCATTTGCAAATTGAAGCTATGAAACTGGCTTTTGCCGATTTACATCAGTATAATGCCGACCCCCGGTACATGAAAATGTCCGTACATCGGCTATTAGATAAAGATTATGCCGATGAACGGCGGCGCTTAATTGGACATAAAGCGATCGCCCATGCTTTACCCGGACTTCCCAAAGGGGGCACGGTCTATTTAGCAACAGCAGATCGGGATTTAATGGTATCTTTTATTCAATCAAATTATATGGGATTTGGCAGTGGCATTGTCGTCCCGGAAACTGGCATTTCTCTACATAACCGAGGCTGTGGTTTTACTTTAGAAACCGGACATCCTAATCAGGTTGCCCCTGGAAAGCGTCCCCTACATACAATTATGCCCGGTTTTCTCACCGAAAATAGCCAACCCCTTGGCCCATTTGGGGTCATGGGTGGACCAATGCAACCCCAAGGTCATTTACAAATGGTGACAAATTTAGTGGATTATCAACTAAATCTTCAAGCAGCATTAGATGCCCCTCGATGGCGTTTTTTGGAAAATAATCAGGTAATTCTGGAAAATTTTGTCTCCGAAGCGATCGTCAAAGGATTGTTAGACCGGGGACATGGGGTTAGGGTCAGCCCAGAAAAAAGTCTCTTTGGTCGCGGTCAAATGATTTTGCAACAAAATGGTGTATTTTTAGCTGGATCTGAACCCCGCAGTGATGGCATGGCGATCGCATTTTAAGGCAATTGGCGAATTATTTATATATGTATGATTAATCTTAGTATTTATATTGTAGGGTGGGCAAAAATTCACCATGATATATGGTAGGGTGGGTGACAATTTTTGCCCACACTACGAATGTTAGGGGCTGAATTCCCCTCCTATAATTGTCCTGCTAGGATTGCCCTGTCTGATTTTCTTCAAAAATGAACCAGAAATAATTTCATACTGGAGGTATAAGGATGCAACCACTCACTTTGAACCGGCGTCATCTTTTTATTTTATGGGGCAGTCTTTGGGCATTATTCATTATCTTACTCTGTCAACCAGTCAGTTATGGCATCATGCGATTAGGCAGTGTCATTATCGGATGCGTCATTTGGGGTAGTTCCCTCTATTTATTCTGGGCGAAAAAGCTGATTCGGGTTATTTGTCTTATCTGGGCTTTATTGGTTATTTTACTAATTATTTTACCCGGTAGTCCGGCTGACCCTGATACTTTAGCAGCCGCTTATGTCCGCGAACTGACTCGTTATCAAGGAACTCCTTATGTTTGGGGGGGAGAAAATAAACTGGGAATTGATTGTTCCGGGTTAGTTCGTCAAGGTTTAATTCAAGCAAACTGGAAATTAGGAGTTAAATCAAGAAATCCTGCTTTGGTGCGAAAAGGGTTTGAAATGTGGTGGTATGATGCAGGGGCGGATGCTTTACGAGATGAATATCGCAATTATACCACAAAAATGCTCAGATACGATAGCATTAATCAGTTAGATTCGAGCATCCTTAAACCGGGGGATATGGCGGTGACTGTGGATGGAGAACATATTTTGGCTTATCTGGGCGATCGCACTTGGATTTCAGCGGATCCTGATGTCCAAAAAACGATCGAAGTCACCACCCCGGAACCGCATAATTTTTGGTTTAATACTCCGGTTTATTTATTACGTTGGCGGCAATTGTCACCGTAAAAAAATCAGCCCGATTAAATTAATAGCATTCAATCAATTTTATGAACCGACAAAAACCTCAACAAAAATTTCTGATGATTGGGGGAGCGATCGCCCTCTTATCTGCCAGCAGCTTCGGGCTATTTTTTTTCAAGAAAATTACCCCCAAACCTGGTGATATTGCCCCTGTTAGAGCCCAAAATTCAGCCAAAGCACCGGAAATAATTGTGCAAAAAAATCAGGTGCGATCGCTGCCCGGACAACTGGACAATATCCCGATGTTTAATAGTAATAGTCCAGAATGGATTAAAAAAGAGGGAATTTTACTGTCCACTTTTTCCCCAGATGGCAAACAAGTCCCTGAAGCCCATCTCAACTTTCCTTTTGAGGGCAAATTTGAATTATTTGCCCACCATTTTATCCATACGCCGCCCAATTTACAAACCCTCTATATTGGCCTAATTGTCCATAATCCTGGAACCGAAAATGTTCGCTTAAATATATCGGCAGCCGCCAGTTATTTATTGTCACCAGATGCCCCATTTGCTCTCCAGCCACCGATGACGGAAAATCCCAATGGAGAAGTGTATTCTGGGCCTGGAATTAGGGCGGTGGATCAAGTATTACGGGGAGTCAGACAACCGGATTTTCCAGCAGAATTAGTCATTGCACCGGGACAAAGTAAACTGTTAATGAATGGGGCAATTCCAGTAAAAGGTTTAACCCAGATTGTCAATGGGCGATCCACCTTTATGGAGTTGCAAAGTTCGGGCAAAGTTTATCTAGCAAGTTTAGCCATGTATGCCAAGAAAAATCCCGATGGCAGCGATAGCGCATCCGCGCCGCTTCGCGAACGCCCACCCACCCTTCAAGAATGGCAAACCCTATTAAATAATGGGGGATTAGCCCAACCCAGAGACAAAACACCAACCCCTCCAGATCAAGTAGGTGGGCAACTGATTTATAGTCGAGTGGCTGGAGTCCAACAAGGGTCTAAATGGCAGGCAAATATTGTCGATCCTGGGAAACAATATTTAACAATTCCTAACCAGGGACAAGCATTTTCCTATGTCATTAGTACCGTCCGGGCTGGTAGTATGGGTACAGGGCAAATTCAATCAGCTAAATTATTAGTCCGTTACCCCGATACCGCTTATGAATCTCATGGGAACTATGGCACTCACTATGACCTAACTTTACCGTTATCTAATCGAACTAATCAACCCCAAACTGTCAGCATTACCTTAGAAACTCCCCAAAAAGAAGAACGATTGTCTCAAGGGGGTTTAATTTTCCGGCAACCTCCGTGGGACTTTCCGTATTTTCGCGGAACGGTACGGATACGGTATGCCGATGAAACTGCGGAACAAATAACCCCATCTGTAACGCGCTATGTGCATTTATGGCATCGTCGTGGACAAGTCTTAGATCCTTTATTCACCGTTAATTTAGCCCCTGGAGAAACCCGAAGCGTTCGGGTGGATTTTCGCTATCCTCCAGATGCAACCCCGCCCCAAGTTTTGACCATCAGAACCCTATAATAAGATTAACGATGATGAGAATAAAAAAATCTGTGATTAGAATAAAAAAATCTGTTCCAGGTTTTTAGCATCGGAGTTAGGGAGATGACTGCAAAAATGAGCGATTTCTGCACAGTCTTGGCATTCAGTCAGCAAAATATTGCTGGAATTGGCAAAATTGAGCGATCGAATCTTACCTTAACTGTGCAGTTATTGCCGGGGTCATCGATCGATAGCCCCTAAACCGGACGATCCGAACAATTGGATTAGTCGTCGGAATCAAAGCGCGGGGAAGAGTCAGAGGGATGGAAGTCGGGTCAGAGGCGATCGGCAAATCATCGATTGTGAAATTTTGTGAAATTTTGTGAAATTTTGTGAAATTCTGTGAAATTTTGTGAAATTCTGTAAAATATATTTTTAATTGTCGATTTGCCGATCCGACCTTCCCTATCCGTAAATTTTTGTCTGTAACATCATTTAATTTTTTTTATCTGCTTGTTTAATAAATTCTGAGCAACCAAAATAATAAAAAACATCTATGTTGAATCATTTTAACAAATCAGATACACCCTTGAATGGAGAAGTATTATCGATTATTCTCAATCATATTAGTGATGTCATATTTATTTGCGATCCATTAGGAGATATTATTTATTCAGCGGGAAATATAACGGAAATATTTGGCTATTCAGCCTCAGAAATTAATCAAATTAGTCAGATTACTCAACTGATTGAAGCTGGTTTGTTAGAGGAATTAATTCTGGCTGCTAAAAAACCAGAAAGCTTGGCTCTAGAGTGTAACCATTTTTCTGGTAATATTTTAGATAAATTTGGCAATCATCATTGGGTAGAAATTAAAATTAAAAAGATTACTTTAGCCAAAGAACTGTTTTTATTATTTTTGCGAGATATTAGCCAAGTTGAGCAGGTAAAAACTGAATTAAAACATAGCCGGCAAGAATTAGAAAAAGTGGTTCATTTAAGGACCGAACAGCTTAAACTAGCTAATTTACAACTGGAGAAACAAATTATTGAGCGGCAGCGGACTGAAGTCGAAATCCAAAACACCGTTGAACGCTTGATGGCGATTCTGGAAACCGTTGCCGAAGGTATTACCTTTGGAGAGGAAACCGGGAAGTTTGAATTATTTAACTCGAAAATGGAAGAAATTACTGGATATACGAAATCAGAAGCCAACAGTTGTGAAAATTTTCTGGCTCGACTCTATCCAGAACCTCGTGAATATAAAAAAGCCATGACCGGGTTCAAAAAAATCATAGAAAGTGGTAAAAATATTCATCGAGAAACTATAATTAAAACTAAAACAGGCCAAGAAAAAACTTTATTAGTGTCTACTTCCTTGGTGCGAGACGGCGATCGCAATTTATTTCTCAGTGCTTATCGGGATATTACCCACCGTCAGGCAGCGGAAAGAGCGCTGGCAGAAAGTGAAGCGAGAAAAAAAGCAATTTTAGCGGCCATACCCGACGCCCTATTTTGT
This sequence comes from Planktothricoides raciborskii GIHE-MW2, assembly GCF_040564635.1. Lineage (NCBI taxonomy): Bacteria > Bacillati > Cyanobacteriota > Cyanophyceae > Oscillatoriales > Oscillatoriaceae > Planktothricoides > Planktothricoides raciborskii. The sequence goes on along the minus strand of NZ_CP159837.1, from coordinate 7,016,415 downwards.
ATGGATCGAGAGGGAATTTTTTTAGAATTTATTCCGGCCAAACAATTTCATCTCTTTGTCACACTCAATCAGTTTATTGGCAAAAAAATTACCAATGTCTTGCCAGAAAATTTGGCAAAAAAAGTGATTAAATTAATTCAACAAACATTAAAAAATCAGACAACTCAACTTTTAGAATATCAGTTACCCGTAAATCATCAAATTCGCGATTATGAAGTCCGCATGGCGGTATTTCTGAAGCATCAAGTTTTAGCCATTGTCCGGGATATTAGCGATCGCAAACAAGCGGAACGGGCAGTGCAACAACAGATGCAATGGAATCAATTAATTTTGCAAACCACAATGGATGGCTTTTTCCGCTTTGATGCTCAAGGGAATATCTTAAAAGTGAATTCAGCATTTATGGATATCATGCAATATTCAGAAGATAAATTGCTGGGCATGAAAGTTCAAGATTTATTAGCCCTGGATACTCCAGAAGAAATCCGCAAGCATATCCAGGCAATTTGTTTTCCGAGTCCCGTAAAGCATCCGGGTAATTTTTCTAAGAAACCTCCCAAGATTTCCGAGCGCTTAAAAAGTAAGTATCGCCGATCTGATGGAGCAATTATTCATGTAGAACTGAGCGTGACCGTGACTCAGTTAGGCAACGAAAAGCTGATGTTTGCTTTCGTGCGAGATATTAGCGATCTCGTGAGTACGGGTCAAGCCTTGATCGATAGCCAGCGATTTATTCAAAAAATTACTGATACAGTGCCAGTTCTCATATATATTTACGATTTAGTCGAACAAAAAAATACTTATTTTAATTCTCAAATATCAGAAATTTTAGGATATGATTTGGCGAAAATTCAGGAAATAGAACAAGCAGGCCCCCTGTTATTAACCTTATTGCATCCTGAAGATAGTCTCTCAGAAATTAATCTGAAAAAACGTTGGGAATCGGTAAAAGATGGCGAGATTTTGCAAACGGAAATGCGGATCCAAGATGCTGAGGGAGTTTGGCGCAATTTTCAATGTGAAGAAACTTTATTTTTGCGCGATGCCAATGGCTTACCTAAACAAATTCTCGGCGCAGGAATCGATATTACAGAACAGAAAAAAAATCAGCAAAAACTTTTGCGTCTCAGTAAAGCGGTGGCAAGTACCTCAGATGCGATCGCCATCACAGATTTATCGGGAAATCCAATTTATATTAACCCAGCATTTATCAAGCTATTTGGCTATGAATTAGCGCCACTGATTTCGCACAAAGGGCTGAATATTCTTTATGCTGATTCTTCCCTATGCACCTCAGTGTTTGACACAATTAAACAAGGGGTATCTTGGCGGGGAGAAGTGAAAATGCAAACTCATCATCGAGATTTTTTAGATATTTTATTACGTGCCGATGCGATTAAAGATGAAACCGGCAAAATTGTTGGTTTTGTGTACATTTATACCGATATTAGCGATCGCAAACGTGCCCAGGAACAGTTAGCGCAACACGCAATAGAATTAGCCCGTTTTAATGCCGAACTTGAACAATTTGCTTATGTGGCTTCTCACGATTTACAAGAGCCTTTAAGAATTATTACCAGCTATAGTCAATTAATCTCTCGTCGTTACTTAGGTAAACTCGATGAAAAAGCAGATAAATATATTCAATTTGTGGTCAAAGCAGCCCAACGAATGCAGCAATTAATTGAAGATTTGCTAGAATTTTCTCGTCTAGGCAGTCAAAAAAACGAATTAGGGCAAGTGGAATGTGAAGCTGTCTTGAATCTTGTCCTGGAAAACCTGAATTTAACCATTTTTCTGAATGATGCTATTATCAATCACGAACCTTTGCCCGTGGTGCTCGGCGATCACACTCAGCTTGTTCAATTATTCCAAAATTTAATTGTCAATGGGATTAAATATCGGACTGAGCGATCGCCGATTATTCATATTTCCGCGACGCGCATAGAAAATTATTGGCGCTTTGCGGTCAGCGATAATGGCATTGGCATTGCCCCAGAGTTTTTTGAGCGAATTTTTACCATATTTCAACGACTCCATACTCGCGAAGAATATCCCGGTACAGGTATTGGTTTAGCCATTTGTAAAAAAATTGTCCAAAGACATCGGGGTGAAATTTGGGTACAATCTCAAGTAGGGGCAGGATCAACTTTTTATTTTACGCTCCCGGCAGTTGATTAATTTCTGGGGATTAATTTTTGGTTATTGGTTATTTGATAAAAAACCAGAATCAGGCATAACCAATAACCGATCGCCGATAACTCTTTTAACTCTTTAGACTATGCGAAAAGTCCTCACTTGCCAAGGGAAAATGTCCAGATTTACTGAAGGAGTCGCTTGTTCTAATAAATCCACCGAACCGTCAATCTTTAAACCCAAATCACTTTCTAACTGAATTTCCGTGGCTTGTCCGTGACATTCATAACACCGTAAAATCCATTGTTTAGCCTCATAATTATCTTCCGTGGTTTTAAATGCCATCAAAATTAAATTTTCGGCAGATAAGTCCAAAAAAGAACCTTTACTAGGCAATTTTTTCTCCGAAATCGGTGAGTGTAATTCTGGGAAATGATCGAACAACTGCACCAACAACGGTTGATTAAACTCATAACCCCGTCGGACAGTTTTTGCCTGCTGCCAACTGCCCCCATGAGGATAAATTCCATAAGTAAATTTATGGTGATAAAAGTCCGCATTGGGGTCGGGCCAAGTTGACCCCCGCAACAGGGTTAACCGTAATTGATTCGGTTGGGCATCATAGCCATATTTACAGTCATTTAATAAGCTGACTCCATAAGTGTCTTTTTCTTCTTGATGGGCAACCGTTTCTGAAGCAATTTTAGGCATTTTAGGCATATTTTCGGTTAAATCTGCCCAATGTAAACCGGGAACTTCCCATTGGGCTTTTTCCGCTGGAGTCTGAGGGTTCGTGGAACGGGCGATCGCCCCACAAGGCATCTCATAAGTAGCCATATCCGCTGTAACATTTAAAGGAAATGCCGCCTTAACCATCACATGAGGAGTCTGCCAATCGACGCTGGTCGCTATTTTTAAAATTGGTGAATGAATCTGTAAAATATAGTCTTGGACAAACTCGGAATTTTCTAACTCCCGAATCACCCGTAGACGCCATTGAATTGGCCCATATTCTTCCCAGAAAATTGCCTTTAAAACCGGCGGATTTAAGGGATGTTCGGCATAATTTGGGTCAATATTCCAAGCATCCCAATATTGACCGCTATCTTGAAATGCTTGCAGTTTATTTCCGGCATCGCTGAGGATTTCTCGTTGATTAACTTTATCAAAAATACTTTGCAGATTCCCCGTTTCTGGGTCAACGATGACTCGCAGCAGATCGTTTTCTAGAATTAACGGTAAATCCTGATTATTTTTGTCAAAATTTGTAGGGGCGAAGCATTCGCGTAAATAAGTTTTCACTTGATCTGGGAGATTCATCCGCGAATGCTTCGCCCCTACGGGCTGGTTCACACTATCGGGAATATCGGGATTAATATCACCCACTAACCAAAAAGTATTATAACCAATGGAAGAAATATCCGCTGCATAAAATAACAGGGAGTTTTCCGTAAGCTGCGATCGCACTTCTTCCCCAGCGCGATCGTAAACTTTCCAGGATTTTCCCGCTGCGGAAATAGTGGTTAAATCGACCGCCAATACCTCAGAACGAGACCAGTTTAGGGAATTAAAAATAACAATCAGTTTGGCATCAACCCTCGGAGGTTGAGGCAAGTCAATTTGATGCAATATCGCCTTTAAAGCCCGGTCTAATATATTCTTTGCCACTCGTTCAGCCTTTTGCCAACTCTGATTAACTTCCTCATACACTTCGGGAATTGAGGAACCGGGTAAAATATCGTGAAATTGATTAAAAAGTACCTGTTTCCAAGCGGTTTCTAACTCAGCTTTGGGATAAGGCAAATCACCAATAATTTGGGCTAAACTGCTAAACAATTCCGCTTCATATAATAACCGTTCACAGCGGCGATTCCATTGTTTTTGTCGCCCATAAGTGGTATAGCAACCTCGGTGAAATTCTAAATAGAGTTCATTTTGCCAAATCGGTAAATTTTTGCTGATTTTTTCTTGAGATAACTGTTGCAAATATGCCTCAGATGTGGTACAATCTAATTGTGGTATAAATGGAGAATATTGCCATTTTTCAGCCACTTCTAACATCTCACGAGTGGGGCCGCCGCCGTGGTCGCCCACTCCGGGCAACCAAAGGGCGTGATTTATGCCAGTTTTCTGCTGCCAATCCATCGCATATTCGGCCATTTCTACCGGCTGAATATCTTTACCAATCGGGGCAGACATCAGGCTGAAAATGCGGCTACCGTCGGGGGATTCCCACCAGAAAAGACTATAGGGAAACTCGGTAGTATCGTTCCAGCGCAGTTTTTGGGTGACAAAATATTGAATACCTCCTTGGGTCAAGAGTTGGGGCAGTTGCCAACAAAAACCAAAGGTATCCGGCAACCAAGCAACCGGCGCTAATTGACCAAATTTGGCTAAACAATAGCGCTGACCATAGAGTAATTGCCGGACAATAGATTCTCCAGAAATAATATTTAATTCCGGTTCCACCCATAAGCCCGCGAGAATTTCCCAACGTCCGGCTTTGACTTGTTTTTGAATTGCCAAAAATAGGTCAGGACGATGGGTTTCTATCCATTCATATAGGGCAGCAGTGGAATGACCAAAGGTTAAGTCGGGGAATTCTTTCATCAGGTTTAAGACTGAGGTAAAAGTCCGTTGGGCTGCTGTCCAAGTTTCACTAATTGGCCATAACCAAGCCATGTCTAAATGGGCATGGCCTAGGAGTGATATTTTATGGGGAATATTGGGAATTTGTGAAAGGAGCGATCGCAGGTTTTCTCGGATTAAACCTAAAGATTGATTAAAGGTTTCTCGGTGGTGAACTGCTGACCAGTTAATTAAATGAATTTGCTGTTTAAATAGGTGAATTAATTCCTGTGAATCCGGGGCATAATTTTGCAGATATTTCCATAAAATTGTCAGTTCATCGGCCACAAAACCTGGGTCAATTTCCTGGGGATCTGCGGGTTGATAAATTAACTGCGATCGCACCAAAGCCCCTGGGTCGTGTCCGGGACTGACCAACCGTAAAGTTAGGGTAATTTTTTCACCGGGAACCACTGTTTGACTGACCAAAATTATCACATTACAATCAAATAAATCCCCGGATTGTAGCAGTTCGCCATTGGCAAAAACCTGAGCATCTTCTGCCCACCAAAGCAAAGCCAACCGCAAGCTAAAACCCGCTAAAGGATATCCTTGTAAATCCGGGGGAATGGCGATGGTTTGAGTCAGCCAAATTACTTCTTTTTTGGCTGACCAAGCAATATGTGCTTTTTCATTTAACTCGGCGATCGGCCAATTATGCCCTAAATCCCCGTTGGGGAAGTGATTAACTTGGGAAATATCTAAATTTTCCTGGCAATAATGCCAGTGATTTTGCAGATTTACTTGGGTTAACTGCCGCAAATGCGCGATCGCTTCTATAACATCTAAATTTTCTTGATTTTCTGTAGTTTGTGTCTCGATCATAATTTTTAGGTTTATTGGTTATCGATTATTCTTGTTTGGCATGAACATTTTACCAATCATATGACTCAATTATATCACACTAAATGAATTTTTAAAAATAAAAAATAGCTTTTAGGATCAATCAGTCACTTACTAATAAATAATTTTTACCAACAAAAATTTATACAACATTAAGGGTGTAAGGCGATCCCCCAGGGGTCGCCCCACACGCTTAATGCTGCATTTTTGGAAAATTAGCAACCGTATAAACATATTTTCTGAAAAATCAGCTTATTGGGATTGTCAATGTGGATCAAACTAATTAGAATAAACTTATTCTTCTAAAGAAAGAAATACCATTTATCATCAATCAAACATGATGACTGAAAGTAATCATAAGCCTACCACGGATTTAGACGGGGCAATTGAGTCTTATCAGGCAGCCTTAAACGAGCTTGAATCCGCAGCCCCGAATCTGTCAGAAATCGAAGCGGTTAAAGTGCTGCTGGCACGAGATGCGGTGCAGCAATTACTCCCAGATAAAACCAAATTATCAGCGATCGCGTTCATCTCGTTGATCCAATTGGATCGGCGATTGAAACAGCAAGGAGAAGCGATCGCCCGTGCGGTCAACTTGGAGCAATTTCGCGAACCCCTCAACCCCGATCCTTCAGCCTGGTGGTGGTTTTTTGAATTACCACCGGAAATTGACCCGTGGGATCGCTTTGACTGGGTGTGGAATGTCATCACCACTGGGGCTTTGGGTTTAGCCGGTAGCTATTTGTTTATCACCCTTCAGGCTTTTGCGATCGGTGGTTTAGGTGTCACCGAGGCATTCGGAACCATTGCCCAAGGGACAGGGATCGCCTTGATTGGTAAAGGGGCGCTGACCGCCGACGGACATCAACAGGTCGCCAAACTGCTGCACAAAATGGGTGTTCCTTCAAAGTGGCACAGTGAGGTGAGTTGTGGGTTCGCCATGCTGCTGTTGCTTTCGGTCTATGGTATCCACCGTAGTTTACCCAATTACCTTTATAAAAAAGCCGTTGCGGAATATGATGCGGGTAACTTGGCCCATACTGAGGAAAAATTACTTCAGGCGATTCAACTCAATTCGGAAGATTCCAAGTTTTATGTTCCTTTGGGGAAAGTTTACGAAAGCACAGGGGAATTAGACAAAGCCCTGGTACAGTATAAAAACGCAGTGGTTAATGGCAACCCCGAAGGCTTCAACTCTATCGGGCGGGTCTATATTCAGCAATCCAAGTTCGATCTGGCGGAGACATTGCTGCGGGCAGGTCTGCAAAGGGTGAAAAATGATCCACAAATCGAATATCAATTGCACCGCAATTTGGGTTGGGCATTGTTGGCGCAAAAGAACTATCCCGCAGCGGAGAGAGAGTTGAGACAGGCGATCGCTATTGACGATCAAATTACTGAAGAACAAATTGGTGGGGGTATGGCTTATTGTTTCTTGGGAGAAGCCCTCACGGAACAGAAAAAGATGTCAGAAGCGGAAAAATATTGGCTTGAATGTCTGGATTATGCCCGTCCCGAAACCGTCAATGAATATCGATGGTTTGTCCAGAACAGCCAACGGGAACTCGCCTCTTGCGTTGATACCAGTGGCATTACTGGCGGTCTGGATCACGAGTTAGCAACGCAAAAAGTCGCCCAGTCTTGCGATCGCGAGGGACTGATTCAGTCAATTAAATCTGCGGCTATTCCCGGAAATCAAAATTAACTGGTTATTAGTTATTGGTTATTGGTTATTGGTTATTGGTTACTTGCTGTTAAAATCACCAATAACCAAGAACAACGAATCATATTGGCATTCAGGGCAAAATTTTGCTTTAATATAAGGAAGAATTTTGAGCCAATGCCATGTCTTCTGCTTCTACGGGCCGTTACCAAAGCCGATTCCTCAACCTCCTACTGGAAAAGTCCCAACAGCTATCCGATCGCATGGGACAAGCAGCGCGACAAGTCCAAACCACAACGATCTGGACAGTTCAGTTGTTGATGTATCCCCTGTATGCCATGTTTCAAACCGGGCGACTGGTGGGCAAACAGCTACAGCAAACCGTCAGTCAAAAACGGCCTGGGTTGCCCGGAAGCAAGCCACGGTCATCTGCCGTGGCCAAAGTTCAGTCACCGCCTAAGTCCCAACCGACCAAGCAGCCAGAAACAGCGCTTGCCACGGTTAGCGAAAGTGAAGCGGATCTGCCCTTACCGCCTTTGACGGATAAACCAAACGATCCCCCCTTGACTCGGCTATTTCACAAGCTGATCAACTGGATGGAAACCAGCACTGTGGCGGTCAAAGTGAATCTGTTTAAAGAATCAAAATTAAAACATCTGCCCCCCACTGCCGCAACCGCGCAAAATCTTTCCGGGGAAAACATGGGCATTGGTGCCGGTTTAAAGGCGACTCAAGCGCCCCAGACCGAAGACTCATCATTCTTAAAATCCATCGATATTGCATCCGCAACGCTTCGCGAACGCACCGTAGCCCAGTTAGAAGCGGGACAGTTTCCCCAGTGGCAAGAGATGACTGATGCGGTGGTGGACAACACGCGATCCTTCTGGGAACCTGTCAAAAATTGGTATATGTGGCAGGGAGACTATCCCCTCAATTTAGAAGATGAAGATTTAACCCGCGATTTATGGGCTGAACCCAGCAGTGCGACTCTGGCAAAGGCTGCCTCAGCAAACCAAACGGCTCAAACTCAAACATTCGTCCCAGCATCAGCCTCCGACTTAGCCGAAAACCCATTGCCGCAACTGGTGCAAGTAGTACAAAAAAGTGAAGCAGTTATTCGCACCACCATCACCGAATGGTTTGGCAAAGTGAACGCTTTAGTTCATATTCCGACGGTGAATTCCCCGAACCAGGGGAGCATGGGAGCAGAGGAGCGGGGGAGCAGAGGAGCAGAGGAGCTTTCTCTCTCGACGGCGGCTCTACACCCTACACCCTACACCCTACACCCTACACCCTACACCCTAAAAAACACGGCTGCATTCCTGCCATTAACCGTGGCAACAGTAGCCACCACCACGATCCAGAAAGTTGGCCAAACGGTGGCAGAAAACTGGGGAAAAATTGAGGCGATCGCGCATTCACGAGCAAGCCATCAACTGACCCTGAAGGATCCTGCTACCGCTGAAACCACCTCGACTCTGACCCAAACTGAAACTCCCGTTACCGGAATGGGAGAACCGGAAACCGGACGGGATTATATTGAAACCAAGGTTGTCTCCGTTGGCTATGTTAAACATCCCTTGCAAGTGGTACTTGAGGCGATCGATTGGGTGATGTTGCGCCTAGAAAAAATATTCTTAGTTGTTCGTGATTGGTTATTAGTGACTCGTGATTCATTATTTAGCTCAAAATAACAACTAACAACTAACAGGGTGTAGGGGGAAGCCGCCGTCGTGTAGGGTGTAGGGTGTGGGGTGTGGGGAAGAGTGAATAGTGAATAGTGAATAGTGAATAGTGAATAGTGAATAGTGATATTTATGCATAACTTTTCACTTGTACGGGCTTTCTGGCCATTCGCCCCTACGACTTTTGTACGGGCGAATGGCCAGAAAGCCCCTACGACTTTTCACTTCTCTTCCCCCACACCCCACACCCCACACCCCACACCCCAACCAAAAACAATTATTAATCAACTAATTGATGGGCGATCGCAAATCGTACCAGTTCCGCACGATTACAAGTGGATGTTTTTCTCAATAAACTACTCACATACTTTTCAACGGTGCGAGAACTCAGGTGCATTTTATCGCCTATTTTTGCATTGGATAATCCCCAAGTTAAGAAACTTAAAACTTCTTGTTCCCGGTGAGTTAAATCAATCTCTAAAGGGGCGATTTTTCTGGAATCAACGGTTAAATTTTTGGCATCGGAAACTGGGCGATCTGCCGACACAAGCTTGTCATTCCCGCGAAAGCGGGAATCCACTTGAGAAGCTAGATAAACAGAAAAATCTTTTTCAGCGTTAATTAGCTGCGATCGCTCCAACAAATTGCGAACCACCGCCCCCAACTCTGGCAACTCAAACGGTTTGGGCAAATAAACATCACAACCAACTTGATACCCTAAAATTCTTTCCTCGGTCTTAGTTTTACTGGTTAATAAAATCACCGGCAATAATCTAAAAAAAGGTTGTTCCCGAATTTTTTTAATCAATTCATAACCATCCATCCCCGGCATAATAATATCCGTAATCAGTAAATGTGGCCGATATTTTTCCACTAAAATCAGCGCATCTCGGCCATTTTCTGCCCGGATTACCGCATAACCAGAACCGTGAAGATAGTCACTAATCGACAAACAAATTGCCGGATCGTCATCAACAACAAGAATTATCAGAGACATGGATAGTCAAGGGGTGTGGGGTGTGGGGTGTAGGGGGAGAAAAGAGGAAAGAGGAAAGAGTAAAGAGTAAAGAGTAAAGAGGAAATAGTAAAGAGGAAAGAGGAAAGAGGAAAGAGGAAAGAGGAAAGAGTAAAGAGTAAAGAGTAAAGAGGAAAGAGTAAAGATATTCACTCTTCTCTCTTCTCTCTCCTCTATTCTCTCTCTGGTTATTGGTTATTAGTTGTTAGTTGTTGGTTATTAGTTGTTAGTTGTTGGCTATTGGTTATCCGATTTTCAAATAACAACCAACAAACAACAACCAACAAACAACAATTAACCAACAACAACCAACAACCAACTAACAACTAACTAGCGGAAATCATCGCGGTGAGGCTAGATGGTTTCGCGAAATCGCCTTGTAAAACAACACCCCGATCGTTAGCTGCCAAATGCCGGAGGATTTTATAGACGATTTCAATTTGATCGCTGGCACCAGCTTTAGCAGCGATCGCCTCCAAAGACAGAGGGGCGGTTTCTTGGTGCAGCACTGCCAACACCTGTTTTTGCAGCGCCAAAATGCTGGCGGCGGCTTTTTTCCCTGCTTCTACCCCTGGTTGATGATAAGCATTGATATTCACCAAAAAAGCATACAATCCTACAGCCCGTTCATACAGGGCAATCAACGCCCCAACGGTGCGCGGGTTCACCTGGGGGATGGTCAGAGTAATGGAGTCTCGGCCATTTTCAAACAAAGCAGCGCGAGTTCCCATTAAAAAGCCGGATAAATAATCGCCACAAGTGACATTGGGTTCGATTTCCATACTGGGGCCTTGACGGTCTTCTAAGACTTCAATCAAGGTCATAAAGAAATTGGGCACCCCTTCGCGCAACTGTTGCACATAAGCGTGTTGATCCGTAGACCCTTTATTGCCATAAACGGCAATTCCCTGGTAAACAATATTGCCATCTAGGTCTTTTTCTTTGCCCAAAGATTCCATTACCAGTTGTTGCAGATAGCGGCTAAATAAAAGCAAACTATCTTTGTAGGGCAAAACCACCATATCTTTTTCCCCGCGTCCATTGCCCGCAAAGTACCAAGAGAGGGCTAATAAGGCAGCAGGATTGTCTTTCAGGTTCGGGGTACGGGTGGCGATGTCCATTTCTTTCGCCCCAGCCAGCATTTCGCGAATGTCGATTCCTTGTAAAGCGGCAGGAAGTAAGCCCACGGCGGACAGTTCCGAGGTTCGTCCTCCTACCCAGTCTTCCATTGGGAAGGTGGCTAACCAGCCTTGGGACTTGGCATGGCGATCGAGGTTGCTGTCCACTCCGGTAATAGCGATCGCTTGTTGGGCAAAATTCAGGTTGCGCTGCGTAAAAGCATACTCAATTTCTAACATCCCATTGCGGGTTTCCGGGGTGCCCCCAGACTTGGAGATGATGATCACCAGAGTGCTAGAGAGTCGATCTTCCAGGGATTTCACGACTTTATCAATTCCTGTCGGGTCACTATTATCGATAAAGTGAATCTTCATCGGTGCCTGATCCGGTTCCAAGGCTTCCGCCACAAACTCCGGCCCCAGGGCGGAACCCCCAATCCCAATCGACAGCACATCAGTAAATTTGGGCTGATTGGGGGGATGAATTTCCCCGGAATGCACTTTCGCGACAAAAGCCTCGATCGCCTCTAAAGTCTGAATAATATCCTGTTTCAGTTCTGGGGTCGGGGCTAAGTCAGGGTTGCGTAACCAATAATGACCCACCATCCGGTTTTCATCGGGATTCGCGATCGCCCCCCGTTCCAACTCTGCCATTTGGACAAATGCCCGTTCAAACTCCGGCTGCATCTTCGCCACAAAAGCATCATCAAACCGCATCCGGCTGATATCCAGGTACAAACCTAATCCAGAGTGAAAATACAGCCACTCTTGATATCGTTGCCACAAATCCACTGCACTGATATCCATACAAAACTCAACTTATATAATCCTCATCACAACAGTTTATCTATCTAAGACCTCGCTAGATAGAGATTTGCCAATTCTGGGGCTACAGGGTTTATTTATTATTGGTTATTTATTGTTGGTTATTTGTTATTCGTTATTCGTTAAAAGACAAATAACACAAACTAAGGAAGTTCTGGTTGTTCCACAGGTCTGATAATAGTGGTTGAGGAAGAACTTTTCGGGTCAAACACTGCCTTGAGTGCCTCCTCCAGACTTTCTGCCATCACAATTTGATTTTCATACACCACAATGACCCTCGCTAAAATTGGCAGACTATTTTGTTCAGCTTCCAAATACAATGGCTCTACATACAACAGAGATTGTTCAATGGGAATCACCAATAAATTGCCTTGAATTGCCCGAGAACCCTGCCGACTCCACAGAGAAATTTGTTGGGAAATCACCGGATCTTGATTAATCCGGGCTTCCACTTGTTCGGGACCATAGATTAACCGCTGTTTAGGAAATTGATACAGCAGTAATTTGCCATAATTGTCATTATCCGCACGACCGGCTAACCAGCCGATTAAATTATTCCGACTGGTAGGAGTAAAGGGATTGAGCAAGATAAACTCTTCTGAGTCTTGGGTCGGCAGTTTCATAATCAGATAATAGGGCTGTAGTAGCTGCCGTTCATTGCCGTAAACTTCTTGAGGAATTTGCCACTGGTCTTCCCGGTTATAAAAAACCTGGGGGTCGGTCATGTGGTAGATCAGCAGGCGTTGGGATTGGATCGTAAACAAATCTTCTGGATAACGAAGATGCACCCGCAAAGCTAATGGCATCTCCTCTAAGGGTTGAAATAACCCCGGAAAAATATCTTGCCAAGTGGAGATAATTGGATCGGTCGGATCGGCGACATAGAAACCAACCGATCCATTGTAAGCATCAATCACCACTTTTACCGAGTTGCGGATATAGTTAAAGCCTTCTTCTCCCGGTTGGGAATAAGGATAGCGATCGCTCGTGGTATAAGCGTCAATAATCCAATACAAATAATTATTAACCGTTGACCCTGGACGGTTCGGTTCACCAGTGCCATTTTGACCCTGGAATAAGCTAGTGTTTGCCACCACCAAATAGGGGTCATTGTCATATTTTAAAAAAGGGGCAATTAACTGAACTCTTTCCTGAATCGTCCGCCGAAATAACACTTTAGTTTCCGGGGTAAAATTCTTGGTAAAAACCATCTGCCAATTTTTCAAATACTGAGCAAACACCAACCGGCGCCACCAAGAATTAAGAGACACCCCACCACTGCCATCATAAGTATTATAAACATTCTCATCACCACTGGGATAATCTAGCTCGCGTACCAGACTCGGTGCCATGACATAAGTATCGGTTAATTCACCGTAATAAATCCGAGGATGACTAATGGGAATACTGGCGCGAATTCGTTCGCTAGAAGTGCCTAAAAGTCCTTGGTTATCCCCAGTACCGACCCCAATATCTTTGACAAAATAATCCGGTAAACCTCCTGGACCAACGGTATTCACAGGGGAAAGAGTAAACCCATAACCGTGGGTATAAACGAGATGTTCGTTTACCCAGGTGTTCGCCGCTTCGGGAACCGCGCTGTAGTCTAATTCGCGAGCCGAAATTAAGACTTGTTGTTTTTCTGTGGTCAGCCCTTGAACACTGGGTGCTTCTTTTTTCAGAGTGTAGCGGTCAATGTCCGCATCGAAGAATTTATAATATAGACGAATTTGTTGTAACTGCCGATTGGTTTGTAGTAAAGGACGACTGTCCCACAGGCGAATATTGCGAATTGTCAGGTCATTATTTTTAATATCATTGTAGGTCAATTTTCCTTCTGGTTCAAAGGTTCGCGTTTCAATATTATCTAAGCCAAAACCCTGACGAGTAAAAGCAATACTCCTCTGAATATAGGGAGTTTCTCTCTCCAGTTCGTTGGGTTGAACCATAAACCGCTGTATTCCTGATGGCCAAAGATATTCAGCTACAACCATGACTAAAAGATAGGCAAATATGGCATATCTCAGCTTTGGGAGGCTGGAGGTTGTGCTGTTAAATGTTGATATTTTATAACGATTTTTTTGGCCATAAAAATTACTTATTTTATCCAAATTTAATCCTGTTTTTTTCAACGATTTTTTTGGGTTATATTCTAGGGATTTGCTGCTAGATTTGCCGAGAGTAATTAGCTGTAATTTGCTAAATTTAAATGTATTGGTGATTATTAACAGAAAAATCGCGATCGCACTAGCGCCAAGACTTAATATAATATATGCCGGTAGTTGAGCTTTCACATCGGTGAAACTGGCGCCATAATTTACCCCACGGTGAGAGTAAAGTAAGCGATAACAAGACAACCAATAATTTCCCGCAATACAGGCCATTAGTAAGCTAATTAATCGATATATATGGCTGCGTTCTTTTAGAGAAAAACCAGAAAAACGGCCATCACTCAAGCTATTATTTGCCAGTAAATAGTCAATAAATACCACAACAACCGCCGCAATTAATAAGCCTTTTAGCCAAAACTCTAGCAGTTCCCAAAAAGGCAGCCTAAAGATATAAAAGCTAATATCTTTATGAAACAAAGGATCGGTAACATTAAACGATATACCTTTAGCTAGTAACCAAAATTTTTCCCAATGATTAGAAAGGACAAAACCAAAACAAAGACTCAAAAAAGCCGCGATCGCCCAAAGGGTTTGAGGATAAAACAGCAGCAAAGTTGCCCCGATAAATAAGCCTAAAATTTTCGGCCAATATGGGGCATCCATTGACCCAATCATCTGCCAGATTACTTGGATATCAAAACCACGGGGGGCTGAAGAATACATCAACGGCAAACCCCCAGGCAGTTGCCAATATTTCGCGGCAGCTTGACCGTAGTATAAGACCATTAACTCGACTATTACCGCTAATCCAATCACAATCGGCAAAAGCGATCGCAGCCTCAATTGAAACTCGACATAATTAATTTCTATTCCCGTCGCTTCTACCGTTGATTGTATCAATTGTTTAGAACGTTTTTCTAGAGTAATATGTTCAGATTTCAGCCGATGAGCAATCTGTAAATTGCCCCATAGAAAAGTCATACTAACAGCAAAAACCAAGAAAAAAACAATAGTACGGGTAATAAACCTTAACCAAAAAGCCCGATAATAACCAATTTCCTGAAACCAGAGATTTTCGGTAATAATCCAGGCAAAAATATCAAAGGTTAACCAAATTCCTAATATCAAAATAATGAACGAAAAAACTCGTTTCCAAAACCAGAAAACCATGATGTATAATTGTACTTTTTAAAGTGTTAATTGTACTTTTTAACTTCTTAATTTTTAATTGTTAATTGTTGGTGTCTGGGCAGTTTCCGAATCATTCATAACCAACAAAAACCCCCACACCATAAATCTTACAATTTAAATTATAGCCTCAAATTAAATTATAACCGCCAACCTCATTGATAAACTAGGAGAGATCAAGGAGGTTGGAGGTTTTGTGCTGCTATGTCCCAATCGTAAATTGAGTATTTATTTCATTTACTAGCCGCGAATAGCAATTTCGCGATTTTTTTAAAATGAAGTCAATGAACCACTTAGCTATATTGCTCACTAGAGCAAGCATCTTCTAAATTAAACAAAGTTTGCAAAGTGGCCATCGCTTGGCGTCGAGCCTCAATATCTTGTTGTGCCCGCAGTTGTACCATTGGGTCATGCAAAATTTTATTCACAATTCCTCGCGTCAACGCTTCAATCACCTCTTGATGTTTTTCGGCGAATTCTGAACCGAGACGAGAGAGGGCTTTTTCTAATTCTTGTTCGCGAATCCCTTCGATTTTTGCTCGTAAGCTGTTAATCGTTGGCACCGTTTCCAAGCTACTCCACCAAACATCAAAGGCTTCCACTTCTTCTTCTAGGAGTATCTCTGCTTCCATCGCCATCAGGCGGCGACTTTCTTGGTTTTGGGCAACCACAGCCTTTAGGTCATCCACATTAAAGGATTGCACATTGGTCAATTCCTGGACATCGGCATCCACATTTCTAGGGACGGAAATATCAATCAACATGATCGATTTGGTCGGTTCTAAGACGGGGGCTAATTTTTCCCGGTTGAGTAATGGCTGTGTTGCTCCGGTGCTGGTAAACACGATATCTGATTGACTAATAATCGTCATCATTTCAGCCAGGGGATGCAGTTGTAGGGCTGCGTCCGGAAATTTCTGGGCGAGTTCCTGCGATCGCGCCATAGAACGGTTAACAATCGCAATCTGCTGACAGCCTTTAGCCAACAAATGTTGAACCAAAAGTCTGGACATTTTGCCCGCCCCAATAATACAAACTTTCTGGGGTTCGAGACTCTCGACCTTCATTTGGGCTAACTCAACGGCGGCAGAACTAATGGAAACGGCACCAGTGCCAATATTTGTTTCCGTGCGTACCCGTTTTCCGGCGGTAATCGCTTGTTTCAAGAGGCGATTGAGAATGCGACCCACCCCTTTATATTGTTGTCCAAGTTTGTGGGTATTTTTCACCTGAGCCAGAATTTGACCCTCACCGAGAACCAAACTATCCAGACCCGCAGCCACCCGCATCACATGAGTCACCGCATCTTCATGCAGCAGAATAAACAAATGAGGCCGCAACTTATGTAAAGGCAATTTACTATGCTCAGAAAGAAACTGCGTAATTTCCATGGCTCCGGCTTGAGTTTCCGTAGTCACCACATAAATTTCTAAGCGGTTACAGGTACTTAAAATGGCCACTTCTTCAATATGGGGATAACCTAACAAATGAGCCATCGCCTGACTCATTTGTGTTTCTGGAATACTCAGTTTTTCCCGAATTTCTACCGGCGCTGTTTTGTGGCTGAGACCTACGACTGCAATATTCATGCTTATTTTCCTGAAGTTATTCCTCTTGAAATATCGACAACAAATTTTTTAAATCATCAAAGCTCAACAGATAATCTGAAAGCCAGACTCAACCGTTCCGACACCGAGAGATATCACACCCTCAAACGGATTTATTTTATAACTTTCAGCTTAATTACTCTAAGCGAAGCCAGAAAAATCAAGCTGAAAGTTCATTATCAAATCATGCTAATCTCCCTGAATTACTTACAGATTAAGCTAAAATTTTCGGTAAATACTCAGGAATCAATTCACCATGAAAACTGGGGAATTAAGAATTATAAAATTTTGGTAAATCTGATAATTCTTAATTCTTGGCAACTGCCTTAGCGCACTTGAATGGTTTTAGGCGCTTCAAACATATGAACAGTATCGACAAACCGAGCGGTCTTAGATTGGCTGGAAATTACCAAACTTTCTGTCCGCGCACCGCCGTGGAAAAAGCGCACCCCGTTCATCAATGGGCCTGGAGTAATGCCACAAGCGGCAAACAGGACGGTTTCACCAGAAGCCAGTTCTTCAGCGTTATAGACTTTATCGGGATCGGTAATGCCCATGCTGGCCAAGCGTTCTAGATTGCTTTCTTTGCTTTCGCCAATCAAGCCAGTTTTCACTACTTCGGGATCGTAGATCAACTGTCCTTGGAAATGTCCACCCAGGGCTCGCATGGCTGCGGCAGAAATCACCCCTTCTGGGGCGGCACCAATGCCCATCAGGGCATGAATATTGGTGCCGGAGAAAGCACAGCAAATGGCGGCGGATACGTCCCCATCACTGATCAGTCGGACGCGGGCACCTGCGGCGCGGATTTCTTTAATCAATTCTTTGTGACGAGGGCGATCCATCACTACCACCACCAATTCGTCAATCGACCGATCCATACAATCGGAGAGAATCTTCAGGTTTTCTGTAGCCGACTTGCGAATATCTACATGATTTTTCGCCACCGCTGGGGCGGCAAGTTTTTTCATATAGAAGTCGGGAGCCGCAAACAAGCCACCTTTTTCGGAAATTGCCAGCACTGCCATTGAACCATTTTGGCCATATGCTACCAGGTTGGTTCCTTCGCAGGGATCGACGGCAATGTCGATTTCCACTAATTGTTCTGGGTCGCAGAAATTCTTGGCATCGGGTTGGGTGCAAATGCCCACTTCTTCACCGATGTAGAGCATCGGCGCCTCATCCCGCTCCCCTTCACCGATGACAATTTTGCCCCGCATATGAATTTTGTTCATGCGTTGGCGCATGGCTTCTACGGCCACTTGGTCAGCAGTGTTTTTTTCGCCTTTGCCCATCCAGCGAGCAGAAGCGATCGCTGCTTGTTCAACTACTTCAATAATCTCTAAACCAATTGCATTATCCATTTAGATATCTCCTAATTTCATAGCCGATTTGTCGTCGTATGTGCTGCCTACGACCGTCTAAAAGTCTATCAGAGTCAGGGGTCTTGTTTAACAAAAAACCACGAAATTCCCCGTACCTCTGTAGGGTCTAATCTTGTAGGGGTTTATATATAGCACTTCCTGGTTGGCAGGGACTCCCCGAAGTGGTCGCCCCGCACCCCCAGATGAACCTATCGAAATAACGATTTTTCCGAGCCGGCAAAAACCTCTACAAGATTAGTCTCCCCTGGGTGTGACGAGGTGCGATCGCCCCGGATGGGAATTCTTAATCTAGGATTTGTAATTTTGCGGGGGCAATGTAACGCGATCGCCGGTCAAATCAAACAACCAATCAAAACACCAATCAAAACACCAATCAAAAAACAAAAAATGGGACATTTGCTGTTTAAGCCAAGCAACTGTCCCATTTTTTCCAAACTTTAGATAGATATAAAACTCTGAGTTAAACCGAATTGCTTCTTACATAGAAGAACCAATCCCAGCATAAGCTCCGTAAAAGAAAAGACCCACCACGGCAATTACACCAAGACCAGCGACGGTAGCGACGAGCCACAAAGGAATTCTTCCTGGTTCAGACACAGCTTGTACCTCTTTAATTCATGCCTAACAAAAACAACGTTACATCGAGCGTCTTTGATCTCCAGAAATCAAGAGATTAATCAAGAGATTAAAGATAGTTTGATAGTTTCACAGAGAGTGAAATAGAGCCAGTGAAATAGAGCCGGTCAAATAGAGCAAAGGTTGCTAGTTTTCTCGACTGGTTTGCGCCAATGATTTAGGCATTTATTTGAGGAATTATCCTGGGAGACAATTCCTGACCAGTCGAGTCACTTGCGCGACCACCGCTCAAAAGTTCAACCCAGAATCACTACTTAGTTAAAGAAGTAACTGGAGAATAAAACTCCCAGCACAAAAATCAGTAGCAGACCCAGGTAAAGGGAAGTTCTGTTGAGTTCAACTGGTTGGTTATTACTGTTTTGATTACGTTCTAAGGGCATGATTTTTTACCGTTGAATAAACTGCATAGCGGCGATCGCGCCTAGAAAGAATACCGTTGGGACGCCGAGGGTATGAACCGCCAGCCAGCGAACGGTAAAAATTGGGTAACTAATTGGCTCGTTAGTGTTTTGAGTTGCCATAACTTCTGCTTCCTTAAATTTAATTACTTACCAATGAATTCTTCGACTTGTTGTTTTGCATTAAAACGGTCTTGCACAATTGGCAATTCCAAACGATCTTGAGTATAGTATTCATTTGGGCGGGGAGTGCCGAAAGCATCATAAGCCAAACCAGTGCTCACAAACAGCCAACCGGCGATAAATAATGCCGGGATGGTGATGCTGTGAATCACCCAATAACGAATACTTGTAATAATGTCACCAAATGGACGCTCACCAGTTACTCCAGACATTGAAGAATCCTCCTCTTATCTCCAAAAACTCACAAATTAGCTTTTCTGTTTTCAGCGCTCGGCTTTTTAGGATTTTAACCTGTAAGCGATCGCTCTTGAAGATCAATTTTCCGTCGATAATTTCCTGAACCTTTTCTCCAGGCGGGTGGATCAAGGCTATGGTGAAAAATCTATCATAACTTGGCTTGAGATCAACCGATGATGCCATCGCTGGCAACTCAAAGCCGAGTCTTGATTCGGATTTTTACTAAGCATTTTTACCCTGTGGATACGGAAGTCGGGAAAAATTCGGCAAAAATTCGGGAAAAATTTCTGCCCCGGTTTTTGCCCCGGTTTTTGCCCTGGTTCCAGTTTTTGCCCGTCCATAAATGGGATTCAGGCCGTTTCCGGGGCTTTTTGATATTTTAATAGCAACCCGTTCTGACCAATCACAAATCCTTGCTCAGGAGATAGAAAGACAATCTTGTAAAAATTTGAAGGCAAATTTTCTACCGCCTGATCTTTTTGCCAGGTTTGTCCCCCATCAAGACTGCAAAGTAAATTGCCACTGCCACCGGAAACCCAAATTTCTTCTGGAGTTCGGTAACTTAAATCCAACAATCCCCAGCTTGTGGCAAACTCAGGGAAAATCGGTTCCTGCCAAAAATCAGGTGCTTCTAAGTCGCTAAAGGAAATAGTCCCAGTCTCTTTGGGTTGGGTAAATTGAATCTCTCCACCTCGGGCTAACAACCACAACCGGCCATCTTGTCCAAATCCCATACTCTGAAGACGACGAGAACTGGTGCGATTATGCTGTACCCAAGCCGGTTGACCCGGTTCCCAGGTAGAGTAGAAGTTTCCTTTGGCGGATACGGCAATATATCGACCATCCGGGGTGCGATCGACGCTACGCATCACACCGACAGCGGAAGCGACTAACCCTTGCCAGGTTTTGCCTGCATCTTCCGTGCGATAAATCGCGCCGATATTCGTCAGCATTTCCGCTTGTTTGTCACCTAGGGCAACAATCTTCAGGGGGTCTCCCGGCAATTTCTTGTCCAAAGGAATTTGCTCCCAGGATTTTCCTTCATCGGTAGTATGAAGCATGATTGCCGGTTCCCCAACAATCCATCCTTCTTCACCAGAAAAACTCACGGATGTGAAGCGATAATTGTCGCTATCTAAACTCAGACCGATTTTCTGCCAAGTCTCCCCTGCATCGGTACTTTCGAGTAAAGTAGACTCGGCTCCCACCAACCACCCATGTTTACCATTGTTGGTGAAACCAATATCCAGCAGGTTAACTTGACTGGGAACATATACGGGGTGCCAAGGGTTGTAACTCAGTGATGGAGCATATTTACATCCAGCACAGAGCAGCACAACTGCCAACAAGCCGACAATTCTTTGCCAATGTTTCAAGATCGATTTCATTACGGTTAAATTTCGCTCTGCATTATTTGCCAAATCACGCAAAATAAATTTTCCGAGAATTTCATCTGGTTGATTTGTTCACCAGTGAATTTTCTTAAGCCTGAGTTGAAGTGATGAAAATCACCGCGCTACTAGCCTGACCGCTTCGATTGCGCTACCCACCAACAGTCAATCACTGGAATTCACATTCCAAAACACATTCTCTAATTTAAGCTATAGAGGCTGAGGAAAAATAAGACTCCCAACCCCAATGCGCCAAAAATGAGTACATTCTTGATTCCCGGAGTTAAAACATTGACTCCTAAACCATAATTGTAATTTTCTTTAAATCCCGAGGCAGTGCCAGCCGGCCCGATATTCGCAAAGGCGGAAGTTTTTGCCCCACAGACAGGACAGCGCCATGACACCGGCAATTCTGTAAATGGTGTGTTGGCCTCCACCTTACTGCGGGCATCCCCTTTTTCCGGTTCATAAATATATCCGCAGGCGCGGCATTCATACCGATCTAGGTTGACTGGTTCTATGACTTCGCTGCTCATGGCTACTCAAAAAAATGCGATTGTGGCAAATCTTAAAATATATGTAACAGATTATGACAAAGATTGGTGTACCGCAAGTGTTTGGCAAAAATCTGTTTAATTTTATTTGTTATTTATTATTAATTATTTGTTATTTGTTATTTGCTATTTTTATGGGGGGCTTCGGGTGCGGGGGGCAGGGGGGCTTCTGGCAAATAGCGAATCACTAACAACGAATAACTAATGACAAAGATAAAAAAATGCAACGAGCTAAAAGAGACGATGCCGATCAACAAGCACCAGGATTATGTAAAAATGTAAACGAATCAAATCCTGAAGTCCTGTCACTTTATAGATATTTATTGTGTTTGTCCTTAGCGGCTACGAGTATTTACTAGGCTTTCTGCTAGTTTGCAGTTTAGTCCCAATTGTTGCCTTGGGTGCATCGAAGCTCTTGCGCCCTAAAGGGACTTCTTTAGAACGGCGGACGACTTATGAATCCGGGATTGAGCCTTTTAGTGGTGCCTGGATTCAGTTCAACATTCGCTACTATATGTTCGCCCTGGTGTTTGTTGTCTTTGATGTAGAAACGGTTTTTCTATATCCCTGGGCGGTGGCGTTCCATAAACTGGGACTCTTGGCGTTTATTGAAGCCTTGATATTTATTGCAATTTTAATCATTGCACTGGTTTACGCATGGCGAAAAGGAGCTTTGGAATGGTCTTAAAAACGCCCATGAATGACGAAAAATATATTATGAACCCAATTGAGCGACCCCAGGTCACTCAAGAGCTTTCAGAAAATGTCGTGTTGACGACCCTGGATGATCTTTATAATTGGGCGCGGTTATCGAGTCTGTGGCCTTTGATGTATGGTACGGCTTGTTGTTTTATTGAGTTTGCGGCGATGATCGGCTCGCGGTTTGACTTTGACCGTTTTGGTCTGGTTCCCCGTTGTAGCCCTAGACAAGCGGATTTGTTGATTACTGCTGGGACGATTACGATGAAGTATGCGCCGACTTTGGTGAAACTTTATGAGCAAATGCCGGAACCGAAGTATGTGATCGCGATGGGTGCTTGCACGATTACCGGGGGAATGTTTAGTATGGATTCTCCTACGGCAGTGCGCGGGGTGGATAAGTTGATTCCGGTGGATGTGTATATTCCAGGATGTCCTCCCCGTCCAGAAGCGATTATGGATGCGATCGTGAAGCTGCGGAAAAAGGTGGCGAATGAGTCGATCCAAGAACGGGGAATGTTGCAACAAACTCATCGTTACCATACGACGAAGCATCAAATGAA
Source organism: Planktothricoides raciborskii GIHE-MW2 (assembly GCF_040564635.1). Taxonomy (NCBI): domain Bacteria; kingdom Bacillati; phylum Cyanobacteriota; class Cyanophyceae; order Oscillatoriales; family Oscillatoriaceae; genus Planktothricoides; species Planktothricoides raciborskii. Next base: position 6,993,550 of record NZ_CP159837.1, on the reverse strand, counting down.
GGCGGTTTCGCCGATTTTGACGGGTCAGTATTTGCAGACTGAATCGAGACAGGTGCCACCGAAGCAGTTGACGGAAGCGATGGGTATGCCTGTGCCTCCGGCCCTGAAGTCGGCTCAGTCGGCGCAAAAACAGGAGGTGAAACGTGGCTGAAGAGAAGAATACTCCGATCGCTGAAGCCTCTAGTGTGCCAGTGGCATCTCCGGGTAAGGTATCCCAATGGTTAACCCAGAATGGTTTTCAACATGAGTCTTTGGGCAACGATCATTCCGGGGTAGAGATGATCAAGGTTGACCGAGATTTCTTAATTCCTCTGGCAACCGCTCTCTATGCTTATGGGTTTAATTATCTCCAATGTCAATGTGGCTATGATGTTGGCCCTGGGGAAGATTTGGTGAGTATGTACCATTTGGTGAAGGTGAAGGATAATGTCACTGAGCCAGAGGAGGTGCGGGTGAAGGTTTTCTTGCCCAGAGAAGACCCCAGAGTGCCTTCGGTTTATTGGATCTGGAAGGCGGCAGATTTCCAAGAACGGGAGTCTTATGATATGTACGGGATTGTGTATGAAGGACATCCCAACCTGAAACGAATTTTGATGAATGAGGATTGGGTGGGTTGGCCTTTACGCAAGGATTATATTTCCCCAGATTTTTACGAGTTACAAGACGCTTATTAAGCGGATATTCTTGTGGCTTTTCGCCCCCTTTCCCTTGCGGAAAGGGGGTTTTGTGTTTTTTGTCCACAACCTCTGTAGGGGTCCGCGCATTCCGACAGTAAATCTATGCTTTTAACCCAAAAATATCTGCCGGAATGCGCGGACCCTCTAGTAGAGTTCATATTTCATTAGCTGACAGGGCAATGTGCCGTTAAATACTGCCGTCCGTTGCGATGATTTGAGTCCAATGGATTTGGCGAGTTCTTTGTTGCCACTGAGGATGAAGGCTGTCCAGCCTTTGAACCGTTGTTTGAGGATGTCTCCTAGTTGTTTGTAAAATTCCCCTAGGTCACGATCGCGCCCTAAGCGTTCTCCATAAGGAGGATTGCAGAATAACACTCCACTGTCTCCAGGGGCAGCTATTTCATTTAAGTCTAGTTGAGAAAAATAGACTTGATCGAGGACGCCGCAGTTGGTGGCATTGGCGATCGCCTGTTCGATCATTTTCGGATCCCCATCGCTGCCCCAAATTGGTGCGGGAAGCTGATCCAGTTGGCTGTCTTCCGCTTCTTGAATCAGTTTTTCCAACACTGAGGGGTCAAAGTCTCGCCAAGTTTCAAAGCCAAAGCTTTCCCGAAATAGTCCGGGGGCGACGTTGAGGGCTTTTAAACAGGCTTCTAGGGGTAAAGTGCCGGAACCACAGAGGGGATCGTAGAACATAAGGTCGGGTTGCCACCCGGACATTTGAATTAGGGCAGCGGCTAAAGATTCTTTTAAGGGGGCGGCCCCAACTGCCGGACGATAACCTCGACGGTGCAGACTGTTGCCGGAACTATCGAGGCTTAGGGTACAGATATCGCGATCGATATGCACGGAGATTCGCAAATCTGCGGCTTCCGTGTCTACATTGGATCGATCGCCAAATTCCTGCATTTGTTGGTCTACGATCGCATTTTTCACCTGAAGGGCGGTGAAATGAGTGTGGTTGAGGCGATCGCTTTTCCCGGTGGCTTTGACCGCTAGGGTCAAGTCTGGAGTCAGATAGTTTGACCAGTCAATGGTTTGGATGTGGCGATAGAGTTCTTGGGCGTCTTGACAGCGAAATTCATCAAGTTTCATTAAGATGCGGAAGGGTAAGCGAGCCCATAGATTTACTCGGTAAAGTAAGGTGCGATCGCCCCTAAAAGCAACCCCACAAAATCCCGGTTCTACAGAATGCGCCCCCAAGTTTTCTAACTCTTGGGCTGCCAGGGTTTCTAACCCTCTGGCAACTGTTGCAAAATATTGATTCATTAAAATGTACCGAATTGCGATTCTGTGCTCACCGGAGTAATGCACCCAATCGCCATGATGAGCAATATATAGAATATCGCGATTCTCTTCGGAGTTGGTTCGCTCCGGCCAGACTGTCACTGATTCTTGATAATCTTTGCTTCAAACCGATTTAAACCATTTTGAGAAAAGCAGTTAATTAAAACAGATCGCGATCGCCTTTTTTCCCATTTTTTCCCAGATGTCAATTGCGGGAGCGATCGATTCTGGGTTAAAATTTTGCGTAAGGTGTGGCATCCCATGATTGTCTGACTTTCCCAGAAAATGCGATCGATGCCATCAAAAATGAAAAAATCTGCAAAAATATGAAAACTATACCTAAACTAATGGCGAGCGCGCTATCACTTTTTGGGGCGATCGTTTTCTTTGCTTGTGCCGCACCAAGTCAAGTCAATTGTGCTAATATAGATCATTGGTCGAGAACAAATCCCCCACTTAACCAGACCCATATATTCTGTGGGGAGTGGAGTCAAAACCGGCCTAAAGGATTTCATTCCCGACCCGGTGGAGTTACCCCCAATACGGTGGAAAACTTTCAAATTACTCAGTCAGCCAATAGCCAAGGAATTTACGGCGGAACCTGGAATTATTCCGGCCATTCTAACCAGAGAAAATTCTCCACCATGTTTCCAGATAGCTGCACGCAAACTCAAGTTTTAAACTCAATTATCTACGCCGCTACCCATCAACAAAATTGCCCATCAAATGCACCTAGGTGGGCTTGGTGTGGTCCTAATGCGCCAAGCGCTAACGCCGACAACTATTGTAAGAGTGATAATAATCGTTTATTTACAATAGCAGGCGCTTTCTTAAGCGATGGCCAAATTAACACGGCATTTCCTTTAAGATAGTCTTTAAAGTTATCTGATTTGGACGACTTTATTGACTTTTTGATCGTCTATTATTACCGTCAAACATTATGTCTAAAACTGCTTTTACCTGGCCGGGACACCGAAAAAATGACCCGGCTCATCTTCGGCTTTCCGAGTTTTTAATTATGGATATTCAGCACAGTCCTGAATGGGCTAGAGATTTACTGGATAAAATTACTTTAATTCAATCCGGTAGTTTACAAACCTGGCAAAGAATTGGTAATGCTTTTTGCCTTATTTTATCTTATGAAGGGGCAACAATTGAGGATTTAATTGATGAAAGTAATCCGCCAGAAACTGTTTTAATAGAAGAATTTCATCAAGCAGCGATCGCCTGGTTACAACACACAGAAATGTTATCACAATCCGAACTAATTGATAATTAACAATTTTTAGTTGATGGTTGATGGTTGATGGTTGATGGTTGTTTGTTGGTGGGTAAGGATTCTTTTGTTGGTGGTTGTAGCCATCAACCATCAACAATTAACCATATAATCCCTACCCATCAACCATCAACCATCAACAAACAACAAACAACCATCAACCATCAACAAATAACCATCAACAAACAACCATCAACCATCAACCATCAACAAACAACCATCAACCATCGGTGACGAGTTACTTTTGATTCACCACCTCATTCATATAATTAGCCCAAACTTGCGCCGCTTGGCCACTACTGCCGGAAGTGGGACTATTGTCATCGTTGCCCAGCCAAACGCTAGTGACAAAATGTTGGCGGGGCAAATAGCCCACAAACCAAAGGTCTACGCCATTGTTGGTGGTGCCGGTTTTGCCCGCTTCTTCTCCCAAACCGATCGCCGCACTTCTGCCCGTACCACTTTGCACCACCCCTTGTAACATTCGCGTCATAGTATCCGCCACCTCTGGGGAGAGGACTTGCCGGTTGGCTTCGGGGCTTTGTCCATATTCATAGATGACGCGGCAGGTTTCTGGGTTATTCGGATCCTTGCAATCACTGCTATCTAAAATTCGCTTAATCCCATGAGCAGAGTTGAATTTTCCACCATTGGCTAATGCCGTTAATGCTCCGGTCATTTCTAACACGGTGACTTCACTTTGACCCAAAACCAAGCCCGGTACGGGATTGAGGTCGCTTTTAATCCCCAGTTCTCTGGCTTGACGCACGACGTTATTTAAGCCGACTTGTTGGGCAACCCGCAAGGCAACGGAATTTTCTGATTGGGCGATCGCTTGCCACATATCGATAAATCCACTGCTGCGTTCGCAAGGGGAAAAGGAAACCCCTTCCCAGACCAATGCGGCACAAGAATAGGTGGTATTCGGGGAAATTCCTTCTTCTAAAGCCGCAGTATAGGCAAAAATTTTAAAGGTCGATCCCGGTTGACGTAATGCTTGAGTAGCCCGATTAAATTGACTGATTTGATAGTCTACCCCTCCCGCTAAAGCCAAAATTTCCCCGGTTCGGGAGTCTACGGTGGCGATCGCCCCTTGCTCAAAGCCATAAATACCACCCATTTCGGCTACGGAATTTTTCAGGCTGTTCTCGGCTTTGGCTTGGATCTTCGGGTCTAAACCTGTTTCCACGATAAAATTACCTTCTCTGGCTAGACCCACCCCTAGCAAAGACTCCAATTCCTCAAACACATAACTATAGAAATAAGGGGCAATGGTGTTGCCAATAATTTCTTTGGCTTTGGAATGCACAGAAATCCGCGATCGGCGGGCGCGATCGGCTTCTTCTTGGCTAATCATGCCCAATTTCAGCATCCGATAGATCACACCATCGCGGTATTTCACCGCCAAAGAATAATTTTGCACCGGGTTAAACGCATTCGGGGCAGGCAACATTCCCACCAAAGTTGCCGCCTCGGATAAATTGAGATTTCGGGCGGACTTGCCAAAGTAAAACTGGGCCGCATCCTCAAATCCATAGAGGTCAATGCCCAAATAGACTCGATTTAAATAAGCCAGCAGTAGATCGTTCTTGCCATAAAATGTTTCTAACTTCAAGGCCACCAAGGCTTCTCGGAGTTTGCGCCCCGCAGAATCTTGAGTCCCTACATACTCCCGAAATAGACTCCGGGCCAACTGTTGTGTTAGGGTACTCGCCCCTTGGCTAATGCTGCCTCCGCTTAAATTCACCAATACCGCCCGGGTAACGCCAATCGGATCGACCCCCAAGTGCCAATAAAACCGGCTATCTTCCGAAGCAATTAAGGCTTTTGACAAATAGGGGGAAAACTCTTCTAATCGTTTGATTTCTCGGTGAGCATGGCTATAAGACGGACGTAGTGGGGTTTGTCCGTCCCGAGCATAGACCACCACAGGCCCAGAAATCGATGTGGGCAAGGGTTTGACCGAGACTTTTTGCCACGCGATCGCGATCGATAATCCGAATAACGCACTTATGCCGGTGAAGCCGTACAGGGACCAGCGCAACATCAGGATATACCACGGTGGCGGATTCACATATTTAATTTGGACTGCATCCGCTAATTCCGGAGGGCCGAGACTAAACACCGCCCCATGTTCCAGGACTATTTTCGTAATCCGTCGTTTACCCTGATACACACCGTTGGTTGACTTCTCATCTTTCAGGATAAATGGGGCATAACGCTGCTGAGAATTCCGACTTAAAGATAGATGAACTTGACTCACCAGTGGATTCCGCACCACAATATCACTGGTTTTGGACGATCGCCCCAACAAGTAGCGATCGCCCAGCAAAGGATAAACCTCTGGTTTATTAGCATTGGGTTCAGAAATCCACAATTCCGGGACTTTAGCATTCGGTTTCAGCTTCAGCTTTCCCATCACTTGGGCGTGAACTGTTTGCACCGCTTGGGTGACAACATTCAGAATCGTTTTGGGTCTTTGGGGGGGTGGTGGGGTCATATCCTCTGAAAATTCAGCGACTAACGATTGAGTATGAGGTTTGCTTGATCTCAATTTTAAGGCTTAGAGATCGGGCAACGACCAGATCGCGATCGGCAAAAAAGCCAAAAAAAGCTAATCGGATACTCAAATGAGCAGCGATTCCCTACGGGACGCTTCGCGATCGCTACAAAGATATCAGCCATTTTTCCTGAAAAGCGACTAAAAAATGTCCTAATTTCCTAAATATTCCGTTAACATTGAATTTACAAATTCTTCTTCTGTCTGTCCCTCCGCAATAATATGTAACCGAATCATCGCCGTGGTCTTCCTCCAATAATATTTTTATTCCAGATTTCAGACAAAGAATACTCAGCTAACCAATCTTCAAGCTTAGACTCTTCTAATCTAGAAAAATAAGATTTCCCATCTTTCCGTTCTACGACAATAATATCTTCAGGCTCAAAACAATCAATCAATAGAGGAGACTGAGTAGCTAAAATCACTTGACTATAATGGGACACACTCTTGATCAAGCCACCAATAATATTAATCGCATAAGGATGTAAACCCAACTCAGGTTCATCCAAAATTAAAACTTCAGGTAAATTATCTGGTGGTTGTAACAAGAGAGTCAGTAAGGCGATCGTTCTTAATGTTCCATCGGAGACTTGATGGGCGCTAAACACTAAATCTGTATCTCGTTCACTCCATTGTAACATCACCGAATTGTTAATTGGTTCCAAAACAAAATCGGCAAAAAAAGGCGCAATTTGCTGCTTTCTACAATGATTTTATAATAGATGGGTTCTGTTTCTTTCAGCCGCAACAGAAAAGGGGCTAAATTTGCCGCATCTTCACGCAGATATCGGCTATCCTCAATATTCCATCTTTGGCGAACTCGCGCTGTATCTGAAGTGTTATGAAACTGATATACGGCACAACCTTGCATTAGCCTAAAAATTGTTCTAGCCGTTGGATCGCCTAAATTATTTAGATCAATTAATTTGGCTTCTTTATGACCGGCATCTAATAAAGTCCAATCAGCCAATCCATTAAAAGTATTCCGAGAAAATCGATAGCGTTCATCAGCAAAGATTAAAGTATCCGGTGCCCCATGAAATAGCCGACAAAAGTATTCACTTCTGCCCGCTTCGGTTTCAAAATGAAATTCAGCTTCCATTTGTGGAGTCACAGACGCACCATTAAAAAGTAAAGAATTTGCGCCTCCCGCTTGGCCAATAAAAAATTTCAATTTCCCCGGAGATTGCATCATCCATCGCAATAATTTAAACCCAGAAATTAAATTAGACTTACCCGCACCATTAGCGCCAATTAAAATATTTACTGGCTTTAAATATAAGTCTAATTCTTTAATTGACTTATATCAATTTATTCTTAAAAAAATTAACATAGCCACTCTATCTAATATTAACCAAGCTAAATCAATTAATCTTGTTTAGTTATATTGGAAATTTTTTGTTGTTGGGTCTTTTTAATTTTTTCTGTAGGATGAGGCATAAAAATACTCAGCAAAATTAAACAAATAATCCCCAGGTTAATCGAAACATCAGCTACATTAAAAATCGGAAAGTTAATCAGCTTGAAGTGTAAAAAGTCCACCACTTCTCCGGCAACAAAGCGGTCAATCCCATTGCCCAAAGCCCCGGCTAAAATCAACCCATAACCTGCTTGTTCCCAGGGATTAAATCTTGGGCCAAAGCAGGCTAACGCGATTAATCCTAAACTAACCGCTAAAGACAGCCAACGCAACCAAGCAGCACCAGGAAAAAGACTAAATGCGGCGCCGGGATTGGTGACATAAGTAAAGTGAAACACATCGGGCCATAAGGCCCAACTTTCTTTAAACTCAAAGTTTTGCACCACCCAATATTTAGTAAATCGGTCAAATCCCAAACTAATCAAAGCCGCGATCCAAAATACGCTATTTTTAAATTTCATATTTAATTGCATCATTTTCTCCATAATTCAAAGTTAACAAATTGCATTTAGGGGTGATTTACCCAAATTAACCCACAACCAGACAACTTAATAAAGCAGAAACTTTCGCAACATAAAAGCCAATACTGTCACCTCACAGACAATAACTAAATGTCCTAACAAGGGGGCGACGGAGTATTTAAATATTTGGGGCACTAATGGTACATCAATAAAGTAATGACTGACAATTAAATAGCTGATGCCCACCATATGAATCACCAGTAATCCACAAAGACAACTGAACGCCAGATATTCCAACCGCAAGCGTTTTCTAAAAGCCAAGGTGCCACAAACCCAACCCCCCGGAACAAATCCGAGTAAGTAGCCAATGGAAGGTTCCTTTAAATACGTCCACCCCCCCCCTTGGCTAAACACCGGCAGCCAGAGTAATCCTAAGATTAAATAAGCAATTTGCGATAGTGTACCGGCTTTTTTACCGCCCAAACATCCGATTAATAAAACAGCCCCAATTTGATAGGTGACACCCAGAGAAAAAATGGAAATTCCCTGGGAGTCCCAATCCCAAGGAGGGCTGATCATTGAGGCTTCGATAAAGGTGCCAGCAATTGTTAGTAGCAAGCCAATCAAAGCCCACATTAATTCCAAAGGAAAAGTCACGTTTTTCGCCGAAGCCACAATTTACAAGTTATTTACCGGCTAGATTGATAGACCATTGGTTGATGGTGGAATTGTTTAATGGTCGAAAACCGGCACGGGGGCTTCTGAACCTTCTAGCCCAAGTTGGGCGAGCATTTCATGGTCTTTTTCTGGGGGTTGCCCTAGGGTGGTGAGGTAATGGCCAATCAGCATGGCATTAATTCCCGCTTTTAAGCCTTGGGCTTGGAGTTCGCCCATGACCGCTTCTCTGCCACCGGCGTAGCGAATAATTTGTGTGGGCAGGATCAGCCGGAAAATGGCGATCGCCTTTAAAGCTTCGTAAGGATCGAGCTTAGAACAATGGTCTAATGGGGTGCCTTCGCGAGGATTCAGTAAATTCAACGGCACTGACTCGACTTCCAGTTCGCGCAACGATAACGCTAAATCTACCCGATTTTCCCAGGTTTCCCCCATGCCGATAATCCCGCCGGTACAAGCTTGGATCCCTGCGGCTTTTAGGTTCTTGACCGTTTCCACCCGGTCTTGCCAACTGTGGGTGGTGACAACTTCGGGATAAAAATCTTCAGCCGCTTCTAAATTATGGTTGTACCGAGTGACACCGGCTTCGCGCAAAGCTTTTGCTTGTTCTAGAGTCACCTCACCTAATGCACAGCAAGGCTTAACATTGGTTTCCGCAGCAATGCGGCGAACTGTAGCGAGAATTTGCTCAAATTCTGCCGATTTTGGACTATGATATTTAGGACCCCTTCCTTGAGACACCAGACAGAAGCGACTAGCGCCTGCTTCCTCTGCGGCTTTAGCTTGCGCTAATATCTCGTCTGGGGACTTAAGTCCGTAAATCGGAGAATTTTCTCCGGGGTGATGAGCGGATTGGGAGCAAAACGCGCAATTTTCTGAGCAATTGCCAGATTTGACGTTGATGATGCTGCACAAATCTACTTTGTTGCCGCAACAAGCTTGTCGCACCTGATCGGCGGCTGCACACAAAAGTAGGATATTCTCCTGACCCTCGATTTGGGTCAATGCGATCGCCTCTTGTTTTTGCAGCAGTTCCCCGGCAATAATTCTGGCCGTTCGGTTTTCTAACCACTGCTGGAGTTCCTCTTTTGTCCAGGTGGATGATGGCAAGCTAATCGATGAATTCTGAGAAATTAATAACTTAGTAGAACTTGAGACTTGTGTTTGTAGCACTTTTGGATCCTTAATGATGACCATGACTATAGCGTGTTGGCATTTTACCATCAGCCTGGGGGTGTCAGCATTTCTCAAGCCAATGACTTTTTATCTCCTAGGGCGCCCCTAATCCCATTGCCAGTATGCTCACCGGAAGCAAACCCCTGCGATCGATCGTTGTTTTGATGGTGCTAATTTGAGAAAATTTTGAGAAAATTCTGAAGATATTTCTAATTCTCCTTTGATCTTTGATAATTTATTTTAAATAAAGCTTTAACTTTCTGGCATCGATGGTTATGATATAAAATCAGCGAAAAAAATTGATGACTGTTAAAATATTGCAAAAATCAACAAATCCTGCCTGATTTTCTAGACGTTTCTTAAACTTTTCTTAATGAAATTTTAACATTTTTTTCAGCAAAAGTGGTATAATTAGATACGGATTATTTGGTTTTTTTAATTAATTCTTGTCGATTATTGTATATTTTTATTACAAAAAATCATTTCCCTGTTAAATTTATAGTATCAAATATTATTGAACTGATAAATTATCTGATAAAAACAAAGCAGTCTTGATCAGTAAAAAACCATCAAAAAAATTAAATCAAATTACCAAAAAAATATCGTCATTCAATTAATGGCCTAATTGCCATGAATTAAGACCTGAGTCAACGGCATAGATATTATGAGTGAATGAAAAAATTATAATTTCCAGTATGGGATTAAAAATCCTCAAGGGATAAGATGTTCCCTGGATCTGAAAGTTTTGCTGAAGTACACACAAATTTATGAGTTTATCAAACCGGGAAGATAAGTTTAAAGGATCTGATTCGGGTGTCAGTTGGCCACAAATTTTAGAAAAAGGATTCGTTTGGCTCGCTCGAATCTTAGCGTTTGCCGTCCTAGCCACTTTGATCTGGATGGTTGTGATTGTCACCCTGGAAGCTTGGCCAGCGATCGCCAAATATGGTTTAGGTTTTCTTACTTCTAGTGGTTGGGCACCCAATCGAGAAGAATATGGTGCGTTACCGCACATTTATGGCACCCTCGTCAGTTCTCTGATTGCCCTAATCTTAGCGGTGCCAGTGGGTTTAGGGGTGGCCATTTTTTTAAGTGAAGACTATTTACCCCCGAATATTCAACAGGGGATCTCTTTTTTGGTGGAACTGTTAGCCGCAATTCCTAGTGTGGTTTACGGACTCTGGGGAATTTTTGTGGTGATTCCCTTATTAAGACCCATCGGCGTCAATGGTCCGTGCTTACTAGCCTCTTCAGTAGTATTGGCGATTATGATATTGCCCACCATTGCCGTCCTAGCGCGGGATGCCCTGCTCAACGTTCCCGACATTTTGCGTCAAGGAGCTTATGGCCTCGGTGCAACTCGGTGGGAAACCATTTTACGAGTTTTACTACCCGCTGCTTTTTCCGGAATTGTTGGTGCTATTATGCTGGCACTCGGTCGCGCCTTGGGAGAAACAATGGCTGTCACCATGCTAATTGGCAACAACCCTAAAATTAGCTTTTCGTTGTTCGCTCCAGCCAGTAGTATTGCCGGTCTATTGGCCAATCAATTTGCCGAGGCGGATGGGATGCAAGTTTACGCTTTAATGTATGCAGCGTTGATTTTATTTGCCCTGACCTTGGTGGTGAATATGTTGGCTGAGGTTTTAATTCGCCGCGTCCAAAGAATTTAAAGGGTAGGAATTTAAAGCTTAGATTGTTCACGGTTAATCTTTAACCCTTAACCGTTAACCGTAAAAGCTGAATCATCCCCGATGAAAAATTGAAAAGATTGATGATTTCAAGGATTGATTGTTGACGGTTAACAGTGAACAATCAGCAACAACGATGCCCCAAGAGTTAAGGGTTAAACGAAATCAGGAAAATATCCAGAATATATCCAGAATATATCCAGAAAATATGAGTGTCAAATACCCAAATACCCAAGATACTGCTTCGATCAGTGCCAGTAGTTTAAGGCGTTCTCCTCAGTCTCGGAGAACCTTATTTAGTTTGGTGATGAGTGCCTTAGCTGGGGTAGCAGCGATCGCCGCACTTTTACCATTGGGCGCCGTATTATCTTATGTACTTTATAAAGGTTTTAACGGTCTGAGTCTCAGCGTTTTTACCGAATTGCCGCCTGCAGCGATGCAACAAGAACCCGGTGGCTTTGCCAATGCGATCGTGGGCACCCTCGTGATGGTGGGAATCGCCGCTTTAATTAGCATTCCTATTGGCGTCATGGCGGCAATTTTTGTCTCAGAATTTGGCAATAATGGCCAATTTTCTTCTTGGGTAAGATTTGCGACGAACGTACTCAGTGGCGTGCCTTCGATTATTGTTGGTGTATTTGCTTATGGGGTTGTGGTATTAACTACCGGCACATTTTCCGCCATTGCTGGTGGATTTGCTTTGTCGATTTTAATGTTACCAATTATAGTCCGAGCCACGGAAGAATCCCTAAAATTAGTCCCAGATGAAATTCGCCAGGGGGCAGTGGGTCTGGGGGCGCGTAACTACCAAACCGTATTTTTAGTTGTCTTGCCCGCTGCTTTACCGGCAATTTTAACTGGGGTGACGTTGGCCGTAGCCCGCGCAGCGGGAGAAACCGCCCCATTGATTTTTACCGCCTTGTTTACCCAATTCTGGCCTCGATCGCTCATGGAACCAACTCCCTCTCTGTCCGTTTTGGTTTACAACTTTGCGATCGTCCCGTTTGACAATCAGGTGGAATTAGCCTGGGTCGGTTCTCTGGTACTGGTACTGATGGTGCTGATCACCAGTGTGATTTCCCGGTGGGCGACTTCCCGTAAAGTTTATTAAGCTATTTCACCCAACATTTCAGCAATTTACTAATATTTTCCGAAAAATAAATTGCTAAAATTGCTAAAATTGCCAATTATTCTGAGCATAGAAACTCAAAAAAATTAGATAAAAAAAATAGAAGGAAAAATATGGATTATTGAAATAATTTTTAACCCTAGGATGATGATGAAATAAATTATTATCTGGGAATAATATATGCAGTAAAATATCGATTAATTGTTTGATATAATCTTGATAAGTTAGTCAGGATTATTGCTGATTTTCTATCTATCGGCTATTAATTAAAAAAAAAGAGGTTGTATGAATTATTCCAGTGAATTGAATCATTCTCGAAGTGAGGAATCTCACCAGAAAATTGAGACGGTGTTTGATACTGAAAATGTCAACATCTATTATGGGAATTTTTTGGCAGTGCGGAATGTGAATGTAAAAATTCCCAAAAACCGGATCACTGCTTTCATTGGACCGAGTGGTTGCGGCAAGAGTACCTTGTTACGCTCTTATAATCGCTTGAATGATTTGATTAAAAGCTTTCGCTTAGAAGGGACGATTAAATATCGTGGCCATGATATTTATCACCCCCAAGTGGATCCAGTGGAAGTGCGACGACGCATTGGCATGGTCTTTCAAAAACCGAATCCTTTCCCCAAATCAATTTATGACAATGTGGCATTTGGCCCCCGCATCAATGGGTATAAAGGGGACATGGATGAGTTAGTGGAACGCTGTTTAAAACAAGCGGCAGTCTGGGATGAAGTGAAAGATAAGTTGCAACAAAGTGGTTTGGCAATTTCCGGAGGTCAACAGCAGCGTTTGTGTATTGCTCGTGCTTTGGCTGTGCAACCAGATGTGTTGCTGATGGACGAACCCTGTTCGGCCCTTGACCCAATCTCTACTTTGAGAATTGAAGAGGTGCTGCACCAACTGAAGCAAGATTATACGATTGTCATTGTCACCCATAATATGCAGCAAGCTTCGCGGGTGTCTGATATGACGGCGTTTTTCAATGTGGATCCGAATGAAAAAGGCCAAAGAGTTGGTTACTTAGTTGAATATGACCAAACTGAAAAAATATTCCATAATCCTGCTGAAGAAGCAACCCAAGCTTATGTAAGCGGTCGTTTCGGTTAAACAGTTAAACACATTTAAGGGTTGATTGGGGATTTTTTCAGGACGGCATCATTATTTATTATGATGTCGTTTTGTTATTTGTTAAAACAACAAACAACGAACAACGAACAACAAAAGAATCCCTACCCAACAACAAATAACAAATAACAAATAACAAATGCATAAAGTAGCGTATTTATTGGTAGTACATGGCAGTCATCACCCTAGCTACAATGCAGCGGTGAAAGAACTCACTGTGTTAGTGCAGGAGCGGGCGATCGGTAGGAGTCAAACCTTGGGATTGGGGAGGACTTTGGTGGATGTGGCTTTTTTGGAGGCTCATCCTTTGCCGTTACATCAGCAAATTGTGGCCTTTGCCGATCGCGCTGTCCAGGAAGGGATGAGGCGGATTCAGGTTTTGCCGTTATTTTTGTTGCCCGGAGTCCATGTTTATGAAGATATTCCCGCTGAGGTGGCCATAGCCCGAAATCTGATAGACCCAAAGATCGCCCTGGAATTGTTGCCCTATATAGGAACTCAGCAGAAGGCTTTGAGTGGTTTGCTGCTGTCCCGGATGGCGGCAGTGAATGATTCATCCGCCGCTAGTATCGCGATTTTATTTTCTCACGGAAGTCGTCGGCATGGGGGAAATCAGCCGGTGGAGGCGATCGCCCATTACTTGGCTGAACTATCGGGGCTGGAGGTAGTGACGGCGTATTCGTTTGTGGCCCCTTTCTTGTCTGATATCTTGGCTACCCTAAAAAGCAGGCAAACTGTCAAAATGGGCTATCAGCAGATGGCGATTTTGCCTTATGTTTTATTTCCAGGAGGACTGACGGAGGCGATCGCTGATTCTGTCACCCAACTCTGCGGAACATTTGAAGATATCCAGATCAAAGTGGCTCAACCCATTGCTGTGTCTAGGGATTTCGCCGAATTAATTGTCTCAATGGCTGAGAATTGATTGATATAACAATGGTGGTTACCCCAAAGATGAACCTAACCGACCGATTCGGGTTCGCTTTCGGTGGCGATCGCTAAAATCCTACACCAATCAATATGAATCCAGTTGCTCTGCAAATAAATCCTTCTGTCCTCGTGGTTGAATCAGATCCAGTCTTAGCTGGGCAAATCTGCGAAGATTTGCAAACCGCCAGGTATCAACCATTCATAGCGCCGGATGCCAAAACGGGCTGGCATCAGGTCAATCTCCACCAACCTCATTTAATTGTCATTGCCAGAATGTTGGGATCGGAATCGGGTTTAGAGTTGTGTAGCCAACTGAGACGGGAGGGGAATTATGTCCCGGTATTAATGCTTTTGGTTAGAGATACTCTCCCTGATCGAATTGCTTGTTTAGAAGCCGGGGCGGATGATTATTTTCTCAAGCCGTATCGTCGGGAGGACTTTCTCAAGTTAATTCATCTGTACCTGAAACCGGAAACTCATGGCAACGATCGATTACACTTTGGGGATTTTATCCTGGACTTATCGAAGCGGACGGTTTTACGCAATAACCAAGAGATGATTGCTTTAACCATGAAAGAATTTGAACTACTGAAATATTTAATGGAGCATCCTCGTGAAGTCCTCAGCCGCGACCAGATTTTGGAAAATGTCTGGGGCTATGATTTTATGGGCGAGTCGAATGTGATTGAAGTGTATATCCGTTATTTACGTCTGAAATTAGAAAGCAATGGTAACAAACGGCTGATTCATACGGTGCGAGGTTTGGGTTATGTGTTGCGGGAGGCTTGATTCTCTGACTTTGACCGGACTGGTGATGGGGAGAATTGGAGCGATGTAAAAAATTTTTCCGAATTTTTTACAAAACTTATTAAAGATGTTTTAGAATGAGCGAAATTTGGGCTATCCCTGGGATAGCAGTCCCCCGGTTTGCTGACGGGGGCGATCGCCCTGGTAATATGGCCGAAATTTTGCCAATGGCTACCCAGTACGGTGGTAAAAACGGCGCTAGGTCTGCTAGAATCCGCAAGGCCATAAATACAACGCCAAATAGCCGCCAAATACAACGGCTATTCGCTGACCAATTTCGATATTCAATTTGTCATAGTCTCTTGACAAATGCACCCCTCAGACTTAGACTATAGGTTTAAGAGTGGGTAAAATTTTCGATGCGTAAATTTACTGAGCAACTTGAAAAAAAAATCAGTAATTTCGCTGATGTCATTTAAGCAATCCTATGCTGAACTAGGATCAGACGTGATGATTGCTTATTGACAGGAATCGGCCTAGTGTGGTGTGTGAGTTTTTGCGTTGCGGCGCTGGCACGACAAGCGATCAAAATGGATTTAAGCTAAGAAAATGATCTCGATTTCGCGATGATCCCAGAGGGTTAAACGCTGATCCCCGAATTGAAGCACCCAAAGGGCGATCGCTTTATTCGTTAGGAATGAATTATCTAGCCGTTGGTTGAGTGTACAGATTAAAAACTGGCTACTTAGGGTAGGCGTGGATAAAAAAACAGTTGAAATAATAGACTTTAAGATTTCGGAGGTTGACTGAGCCATGGGACGATCCAGTTATTCTCAATTTATTCGGTTTTTGCAAGAAGATTTGGCGATTTCTGCCTCTTCAATTGATTTAGCCGAGCGGGTTTGTGGTTCTTTTGGGATTCGCAATCGTGAGTCCGATCCGATGCCTTTACCAATGGTACTTTGGCAATATGGCTTAGTCACCATTCAGCAGTTAGAGCGAATTTTTGACTGGCTGGAAACGGCATAGATTTCACAAACACTATAGGAGGCTCCATCGGATGGAATCATTTAATGATGAGCCAACTGATCGGATCAACCGCTGCGATCGCTTTTCTCGGTTAGCTTTTTTTAGGGGGGGTAGGGGTGGCGCCCAAGTCGGACATCAGGGAAAATTGATTTGCAGCCAATTGTTATGGATTAAAAAAGGGTGAACTGTTCATGGCGAACAATTCACCCTTTTTTGCGGCATTTTTACTTACTTTTTACTTACTTTTTACTGACTACTGAGCAAAGACCTGGCTGGCGGCGGCTACACCTGCCCCTGGGGTGACGTTACTCACACCTAACTCGACGAGGGCGGTTTCTAAGGCGGCGATCGCTGTGAGAATGTCGCGATCGCTCACAAAGCCCAAATGCCCCATGCGGAAAATCTTGCCTTTCAGGTGGTCTTGACCTCCCGCCAGAATAATATCAAATCGTTTTTTCAGAATCGATCGCACCTGTTCTGCTTCCACCGACACCGGGGCCACAGCGGTAATAGCAGGAGAAGCCGCTTCATCTGGGGCAAACAAAGGCATTCCCAGAGCTTTCACCGCAGCGCGGGTAGCGTTCTTATGCCGTTGATGTCGGGCAAAAATATTTTCCAACCCTTCGGCTTTCATCATCCCCAAACTCGCTTGCAGACCATACATTAAATTCACTGGGGGAGTAAAGGGGCTGCTATTTTTCGCGGCGGCTTTGCGATATTTGCCTAAATCCAAATAGTATCGAGGTAGGGTTGCGGTTTTGTAAGCTTCCCAGGCTTTGGCACTCACCGCCACAAATCCCATACCCGGTGGCACCATAAACCCTTTTTGGGAACCGGAAGCCACCACGTCTAAACCCCATTCATCGATGGGAATATGCACCGCACCCAAACTGGTGACGGCATCCACAATAATTAAAGCTTGTCCGTGGGCTTTGACGTGACGGTTAATGGTTGCTAAATCGTTGATCACCCCCGTGGAGGTTTCGCTGTGAGTCACGATCACCGCTTTGATTTGCTTGTCCTTGTCCGCTTCCAGCTTGACGCGAAACTCTTCCGGGTCGAGGGGTTTGCCCCATTCTGCCGTCACTTGTTCCACGTTTAAATTATAAGCGGTGGCGACTTCGACCCAGCGCTCGCCAAATTTCCCATTACAGCCCACCAAAACACGATCGCCTGCACTGAGAAAATTAATAATTCCCGCTTCCATTGCCCCAGTGCCCGATGAAGTCAACATCAGCACATCCCCTTGGGTTTGGTGCAACCATTTCAGATTCTCGGTAATTTCCCCGGCGATCGCTTCAAAATCCTTGCTTCTATGACCCATCGGGTGTTTGGCCATCGCCAGTAAAACTCTTTCTGGCACGGGGGTTGGGCCAGGAATCATCAGCATTAACTTATCGTCCATGAATTTTCTTCCTAAAATTAATCAGTATTTGACCGTTAACAGATAACCGTTATTTGTTATTTGTTATTTGTTATTCGTTATGGATCGGACTAACACCAAATAACAAATAAAAAAGTAACAAATAACAAATATATCACCGATCGTCTAAGGTTGGAGGCGGTGCGGTCAAGCTGGCATCTTCCCTGCTTTCCCCCGATCCTTTATTCAAAGACCAACGGTATTCAATGGCTAAGTTTTCATGTTGACAACTCTCTTCTAGTCGCTTTTGTTGGGCGAAAGCTTTGCGAAGGGTTGCGATTAACTGACGCACTTGGTCTCGCTGGGGAGAGTTTTGTCCCACCGCAAACATCGTCTGTCGCTCCAGCAGTTGCAACAAAAGTTCGTAGTGGACATGAGAAGGAAGGGGGATAGGAGCCATGACAGCCAATTTAGTTTATACCAATATCGAATCAAGATTATATGTAGGGGCGGGGGAGCGGGGGAGCGGGGTGTAGGGTGTAGGGTGTGGGGTGTGGGGAGTGGGGTGTGGGGGAAGAGGATGCATAGGATGCATAGGAAAGAGGATGCATAGGATGCATAGGAAAATCCTCTATTCTCTTTTCTCTATTCTCTTTTCTCTCTTCCCCCCACACCCTACACCGATGGCGGCCCTACACCTATGGCTGCCCTATACCCTACACCCTACACCCTACTGGTTCGGTGACCGATTTAATCCACACTAGCAATTAGCTGGGCTAATGCGATGCCCGGGTCGGGTTGTTTCACTAAGGACTCCCCGATCAGAACGGCATTGGCTCCGGCATTGCTCACTTGTTTTAAGTCAGCGCCGCTGTGCAAACCTGATTCGCTGACCACTAGGATACCGCGTTCAGTGAGTTGTTGACCTCTTTGTGCCAGCAAGTCACAGGTGGTTTGCAGATCCACGGAAAAATCTTGCAGGTTGCGATTGTTAATCCCCACCAAGGTGACGCCATCAATGGCCAATACCCGGTCAAGTTCCGCGAGGGTATGGACTTCAATTAAGGGGGTCATGCCCAGAGATTTGGCGATTTTCACAAAATATTTTAGGTCTTGGTCGGATAGAATGGCCGCAATGAGTAAGATGGCATCGGCGCCTTTGGTTCGTGCCAGATAAATTTGGTAGGGATAAATAATAAATTCTTTGCATAATAAGGGCAAATCCACCACCGCCCGAACTTTTTCTAAGTTCTCAAAGCTGCCTTGAAAGAATTTTTCATCGGTGAGGATGGATAGGCAACTGGCTCCCCCTTGTTGGTAAGCGCGGGCGATCGCTTCTGGGTCGAAGTCTTCCCGAATCACTCCTTTGGAGGGGGACGCTTTTTTCACTTCCGCAATTACCGCTGGATTGGTTTTACTCTGGCGCAATGCCAAGACAAAGTCTTTGGTAGGGGGCAAGGTGGCTAGTTGTTTTTGTAGTTCCACCAAGGGAACGCGATCGCGCCACTGAGCCACTTCTGTTTCTTTGTGCCAGACAATTTCTTCCAGAATATGCCTGGGTTCAGCATCGGGCACCTGTACCTGATAGCGCAACTGTTTCACATCCACTGGGGGGTTGGGCGGACGACGGCGAATTTGTAACTCTTGATTCTTCACGATACTGGTTATTTGTTGTTGGTTGGTGGTTGTTGGTTGTTAGTTTTTGGTGGGTAGGGATTCTTTTGTTGGGTATTGGTTATTGGTTATTCTATGAAAATAATGAATAACCAATAGCCAATCACCATAAAATTAAGCGTAAGTAGCAGCCCGTTTGTAGGCTTCATCCAACACTTCTGAGAGGGTGGGGTGAGTATGCACCGTAAACGCTAGGGTATTGACGGATTGACGCAGGGCGATCGCATTAGCCGCTTCCTGAATCAAATCAGAGGCATGAATGCCAATAATATGGACGCCGAGAATTCCCCCATTATCTTTCCGGTAAATCACCTTAGCAATGCCTTCGGTTTCTCCCTCAGCCAGGGCTTTAGAATTTCCTTTAAAATAAGTTCTCACCGCCGCCACTTCAAAGCCTTCGGTTTCCCCTAACTCTTTGGCTTGGGGTTCGGTTAGCCCCACAAAGCCAATTTCTGGGTGAGTAAAGGCCGCAGCGGGAATACTGCGATAATCCACTTGGCGGGGACGACCGGCGATCGTTTCCACCACCGCCACCCCTTGCGCGGAGGCGGCATGAGCCAACATCATCTTACCCGTAGCATCCCCGATCGCCCATAAGTGGGGGACTGGTTCGCCGCCAGACAATACCGCTAAATCATCATTCACGGGAATAAACCCACGGCGGTCAGTTTCCACGCCGACGGATTCTAATCCCAAATTGTTGGTAGCGGGAATCCGACCTGTAGCCACCAAACAAGCATCGACTTCTAAGATTTCTTCGACTTCTTTGGTTTTGGCATCCGCTAATTCAATGACCACGGGAGAACCGGGAGTGACTTTCAGCGCTAATTTACCCACACGAGTTTCTATATCGCGGGGGTTAATCAGAATTCGTTCCGCTTGTTTGGCAATATCCGGGTCAAAGGTGGGCATGAGGCGATCGAGGGCTTCGATCATGGTAATTTCCGACCCCAACGCGGTATAAACATCGGCAAATTCTAAACCGATATAACCACTGCCAATAATAGCGATCCATTGCGGTAAAGACTCTAATTTTACGGCTTGGTCGCTGGTATAGACAGTTTTGCCATCTACTTCAATTCCAGGGGGCACCCAAGGAACAGAACCGGGGGCTAATAAAATATCCCGCGCTGTAATGGTTGTTTCCCCACTATCTGTTTTTACAGATATTTTTTGCGGTCCGGCAATTTTCCCCCAACCTCGGATGATGTCAACTTTCAACCGTTTTAAACTGTTGGTTAAGTCCCCTTGGATTTTGGCGACTAAGTTGTTGGCATGGTCGGCAATGCCTTCCCGTTCAAAGGCCACTGCACCAAGTTGAATGCCCAAGGATTGTAGATGGTGGGCGTCGCGCAGTTCCCGAACTCTTCCTGATGCGGCGAGTAAAGCTTTTGAAGGGATACAGCCACGGTTGACACAAGTGCCACCCATATCTGCGGCTTCGATAATGGCTGTTTTTAGGCCGCATTCCACCGCGTGTAGGGCAGCACCATGTCCGCCTACACCGGCACCGATGATTACTAGATCATAATCAAACTCTTGACTCACCTGATCCTCCTGGTGCGAATCACGATCATTTTATTTTTAAATGGAAGGGGGCGATCGGGCAAGGGATCCGATATGCACGCGGCATCGGGCAATGGGTTTTTGCCGCTGATTAGCCGCTGCTTAAATATGAAAATCTATCCTCGGCATCATTTTTTCTGGTTCGATCGCTGATACATCATGTTTAGCACCCAGGAGCCAATATGTTCTCATCGTGCCTTTCCCTTTGACTTCAATTAAGCCCCGTTCTTCTAAGAGATATTCCTCTGAAAGCAGGGCTAATGTACTGGCTGAAATTTGAATTTTTCCCGGTAAACCATGAGACTCCATGCGACTGGCGGTGTTGACCGCATCCCCCCATAGATCGTAAATAAACTTGTTCATGCCGATGACCCCCGCCACTACTGACCCGGTATTGATGCCAATTCTCAGTTGTAATTCTGTCCAATGTTCTTGATTAAATTTAGTCATGGTGGCTTGCATGGCTAAGGCTAAATTCGCGATCGCCTGGGCATGGTTGGGGTTGGGTTCCGGTAAACCACCCACTACCATATAAGCATCGCCAATAGTCTTAATTTTTTCCAAACCTTTGGCCAGGGTGAGGCGATCGAATTGAGAAAAAATCTTGTTTAACATTAATACCAATCCTTTGGGATGAGTGCGATTGGCTAGTTCGGTAAAATTTACCAAGTCTGCAAATAAAATAGTCACCGAATCATAGCCTTCCGCAATCACTCCTGCGCCTTGTTTTAACTGTTCCGCAATGGGTTTTGGTAAAATATTCAACAGTAAATTATCGGTTTTTTCTTTTTCTCTTTCTAAAGCCGCTTCCGTGGCTTTGTGTTCCGTAATATCATGGAAAAAAACCGAAAGTCCCTCATAAGAAGGAAACACTCTCACCTCTAACCAACGGTTCACTCCCCAGTCAAAGGCTTCAAAAGTCACACTCACTTGTTGACGTACTGCTTGCTGATACTGCCGTTCAAAGGTTGAACCCACTAAACCAGGGAAAACCTGCGAAATATTTTTACTGAGTAAAGCTTCCGGTTGTTTTTGGAAAATTTTGGCAGCGGCTTGATTAACATAAGTAAAAAACCATTGACGATCTAAAGCAAAAAAACCATCTTTCATCCCTTCGAGTAACTCAACCACTTGGCGATCGGAGGCTCTTAATTTTGCTTTTATTTGTTCATTTTGTTTAATTTGTCGCTGTAACCTAGCGATATTAATTCGCAATTCCATTTGGGTAATTACCTGGCGACCTAACAGACGTAGTGCATTTAATTGTTCTGGAGTTAATTGACGAGGAGTTTGGTCGATCGCGCATAAAGTGCCAATGGGATAACCGTCTGCGGTAACTAAAGGCGTCCCGGCATAAAAACGAATATTCGGATTGTCTTTGACTAGAGGATTGTCTGCAAAGCGATCGTCTTCACTGGCATCAGGTACGATCATCACTTTTTGCGGTTCCAGAATTGCATGAGCACAAAATGCCAGTTCTCTAGGGCTTTCGCTGGCTTCTAACCCAACCTTAGATTTAAACCATTGTCGATTTGCATCCACCAAGCTGACTAAAGCAATGGGAGTTCCACAAATTTGCGCGGCTAAAGCGGTGAGTTCATCAAAAGCTTCTTCCGGTGGAGTATCTAAAATGTTGTAATTGTTGAGGGCTTCTAGGCGTTTTGTTTCATTGTTTGGCAAGGGCGCTGGTTTCATGGCCAAATACTAATCTCAAAAAAAATAAACTCGGTTTTGTTGAATAAAACCGAGTTTACTGTGAATCGAATATTATCTGGTATGTTTTCATTAGCTTATGCGTGAATTTTGCCACTGGGTAACACCATACCTTTCACCTGAGCGTCTTTGAGATTGGTTTGCATGACGTTCGCTTTGCTCAAATCAGCCTGTCTGAGATCCGCACCACTTAAGTTGGTATTCATCAAGTGTGATTTCGTCAGATTCGCTCTGATTAAAGTTGCCCCACTTAAATTGGCTTGAATTAGATAAGCGCCACTTAAATTCCCCATAGTCAAATTCGCCCCACTTAAGTTTGAGCCAGTCATTAATTTTTGGCTCAGGTCAACCTGAGTTAAGTTAGCCCCACTGAGGTTAATTCCAGCTAAGTTTGCCCGGTTCAGGCAAGCAGTGGTCAGGTCAGTGTTGCTCAAGTTGGCTTTACTGAGATTTGCTTGAGTGAAGTTTGTTTCAGTTAAATCGGCTTGTACCAAATCAGCCCAATTCAAATGGGCTTGACTCAAGTTGGCTTGCTTCAGGTTGGCTCTCGTCATCTTAGCGCGAGTGGCATCGACTCCAGTTAAATTGGCTTGTTTAAGCTTGGCGCCCGTGAGGTTGGCTTCAATGAGCTTAGTCCCACTGAGGTCGGCTTTGTTTAAGCTGGCTTGACTGAGGTTGGCTTGGGTTAAATCAGCTTGCTGAAGATTGGCGCCAATTAAGTATGCGCCTGTAAAATTAGTCCCATTGAGGTTGGCGCTACTCAGGTTGGCACCGCTGATATCCGCTTTGGGGAGAAGGGCTCCCGTTAAATTTGCGCCGTTTAAATCTGCCCAGTTCAGGTGTGCTTCAGTCAAATCGGCACCCCGGAGGTCAGCACCACTGAGGTTGGCTCCACTGAGGCTGGCACCAGTGAAGTTGACTTTTCTGAGATTCGCTCCACTGAGGTTGGCTTTGCTCAGGCGAACTCCGCCAAGATAGGCTCCACTCAGGTTAGAACCACTCAAATCGGCGCCGGTCATATTGGCCAAACCAAAATTTCTCGTCCCGGAGGCGTAGAGTTCTATCACTTCTTGAGAAGTAAAGCTTGGTCTGGATGTGGGATTGATTAAGTTAGCCGTCATCGGAAGCACACCGTATGAGTTATAAGTTAATTGTGCCAAATTTTACAAAGGTTTATCAACCGAAATTTCCCTGAATTTTATTTGATAAATCTTTATGAGAATATTTAGATTTGTTGCAAAATTTCGTGATTTTTTTACAGGTCAGCCTGGTTAGTTAGTATTTTATCCTGAAGGCATCCAAAATCTAAATAAAAAATAAAATTTTTAAAAGATGACCCAAGGTTAGGCTTTTAAAGTAAACCTATGAATTAGTTTTAATCCCTGTAAGGGTTTCAGGGATTTCCCGCTACTGCGATCGCGCCCGCCAAAAAACAGCTAATAGCAATTAACTATCTAGCAATATTTGTTTTAGGCAAATTGCTTATCCGTATTTGTTCGGAGTACGGTGGTATTTTTTCTCAGTGTAATTACTTAAATTATACAAATTACTGATGCCCGGTATTAGGGTTTTAGATGATTGCCGATTTTTTTGAGCAATTCACACATTTAAATAAGATAATTTAGTTGAGGGTCTATCTAATATACTGACAGGGGAGATTGGCCGATAGATACAGAAAATAGCTTTATTCAAAATGTTATTGGGGTTATCTATCGTGGCTCTAAGTCCGGGAGGTTGAATGTATCTAAAGGCAATGTATCGGCAGGTTAATAGTTAATTTAACTGTTTAATATCAAAGGGGCGTTCTCTGGGTGTATATGGCGCCTCTGGATGATGCAGAATCAAAATGTGCTGAAATATTCCCATTCGGTCTGACAATGCAAAGGAGCGATCGTGATGGCTTTAACCCCTTCAACTATGTTGGCGCTGGGAACAAAAGCGCCAGATTTTCAATTGCCGGATGTGGTTTCTGGCCAGACCATTTCTTTGGCAACTTTTTCCGGTAAGCAAGCATTGGTGGTGATGTTTATTTGTCGCCATTGTCCTTTTGTGAAGCACGTTCAGGCACAATTGGCCAAAATTGGTCAGGACTATGAGGATAAAGATGTGGGAATTGTGGCGATTAGTAGTAATTATGTGAAGAGTCACCCAGAGGATGCCCCAGAGTTGCTCAAACAAATGGCGATCGCCCTGGGTTTTAACTTTCCCTATTGTTACGATGCCACTCAGGAAGTGGCTAAGGCTTTTCAGGCAGCTTGTACTCCCGATTTTTTTGTGTTCGATTCCGCGAAGCGGATCCCTGACGGGAATCGCCAGTTGGAACTGGTTTATCGCGGTCAGTTAGATGACAGTCGTCCCAGTAATGATAAACCTGTGACGGGTAAAGATTTAAGGGCGGCGATCGATGCGGTGTTAGCTGGTCAGCCGGTGAACCGAGTACAGACTCCCAGCATCGGTTGCAATATTAAATGGAAACCGGGGAATGAACCAAGTTATTAATAAAATTTAGGTTGTTGATGGTTGATGGTTGATGGTTGATGGTTGATGGTTGATTGTTGATTGTTAATTGTTGTTTATTTATTATTTATTATTTATTATTTGCGCTCGGATGTTAAACAACAACCAACAACCAACAACCAACAATAATCAACAATCAACAAATATTTTTTAAGACGGTTGGGCAATGTTCAGTTCATAAAGGTTCCAGAAAGCCCCGCCTAATGCTGAGAATTTGATGTTTTGGACGCGATCGCGCACTGCCTGAAATGATAGACCATTGACCAAGTAAATAAAGGGCACTTGTTCGGCGGCAATTTGTTGGAATTTGCCATAAATTTCTTTACGTTTGCGATCGTCGAGTTCTTGGGCTCCTTGGGCAAAGAGGCGATCGATTTCTTTTTCCCAATCAGAGACTTCCCATCCTTTTAATTCTGGTTCCCAAGGTTGAGGTCCTTGATTAAATTGATGTAATGAACCTTCGGAAGACCAGATATTAAATCCTCCGTGGGGTTCAACCCCACTGCCATTAAATCCACCGACATAACATTCCCAATCCCGTCGGTCTAGCTTTTGCAAGATGGCATTAAAGTTTAAAACTTGGAGATCACTTTTCATGCCAATATTGGCCAAGTCTTGTTGAATTTGCACTGCTGCATCTACGCGGGCTTTTTCTTCAGATTTTACCAGAATCGTAAATTGGACTCTATTGCCGTCTCGATCCAAGAGTTCTTCTTGAGAATTATATTTAAATCCCGCATCAATTAGGAGTTTTTTGGCTTTTTCTGGATTGTATTCATACACTTTTAATCCTTCTTCCGGCGATAAGTAATAAGGATTGTTTGAACTGAGGGAAGAATGCTGGATTTCACCTAGTCCTCGATAAATATTATTTTTCATGGTTTCTCGGTCAAGGGCATAAGCTACCGCCTGCCGAAAAGCTAAGGTATTAAACCAGCGACTTTTCACGGGATCTACAAAAGGCTTACCCTGTTGATTCTGCATTTTGTTCAGATTAAAAGTGACAAATCGAGTATCAAAAGATGGCCCGCCATTATAAATAGTATAACTGCCTCGCTTTTCTTCTTTTTTCAATAAACTAAATGCGTCAGGAGTCACGTCTATGCTGTCAATTTCTCCCGAACGAAATTTAATTATTTGATTATCCGTTGATTCAATAATTTGTAAAACGATTTTTTCAATATAGGGCTGTGTTTTACCGGCAGCATCTTTACGCCAATAATAAGGATTTCGTTCAAAAATTAGTCTTTCTGAGGGTTTATAACTGACCATCCGGTAGAGCCCATTGCCAATGATTTCTTTGGGGTCGGTTCCGGTTCCCCAGGCGGAAAGAAAGGCCAAATTGCCATTGCTATCAGTAGATTGGAGATAGGGTCGCAAGGCATGGGCGGGTAAAATAGTAATGCCTCCAGCATATCGGAGAAATGGGGCAAAGGGTTCAGAAACTGTGAACTCTACTCGGCGATCGTCTAGTTTTTTGACGGTGGGTAAATCTCCACTGGTGCCAATTTTTAAAATATCTTTAATGCCGGTGGGAATTTTGGGATTATAGTAAACTTCATTGTAACTAAAAACCACATCGTCGGCAGTGAGGGGCTGGCCATCTGACCATTTTAATCCTTCTCTTAACGTAAATATAATCTGTTTTTTGTTTTCAGAAATTTCCCAAGATTCCGCTAATCCTGGTTCTAATTCCGCCGTTATGCCATTTTGATTGATTAAGCCATCATACAGGAACCCAAAGACATTAAAAGCTGAAGTGTTTAAGGGGGGATTAAAAGTGGTTGGATTACTTAAAGTGGTAAAGATTAATTGAGAACTCGGTATATTTAAATGGTGCAGCCGGTTAAGGCCACAGCCGTTTAAGGTGAAAATAAATAAGAGACTCAGAAAAATGGCTAAGTTTCTGAAGGAAAGAGGCCAGGAAAATTGCCGAATTTGTTGCACAGGTTTAAAATTCATGCTCGGTAAATAAAATTTCTGGTTGACTTATTTTGGGTAGGCGATCGCTTCCTTTAGGGAAACAAGGGGCGAATCGCTAAAATTATATCAGGACTTACGGTAATTTTCCGCGATCGCTTCCCCTTATGACCGCGATTCCCTCTCGTGAGCTTCGCGATCGCAGAAAATTTGAGCCAAGGGAGAACATTCCCAGTATATTTATTATCTATTCATTAAAAAATTTTACCAAAGGAGTCAATGTGTTTGGGGAGATTGCGGCATTAACAGCATCAGCAATTTGGGTGATGGCATCCAACTTGTATGACAGTTTAATCAAACAAAGAGAAATATCCTCACTGCAATTAAGTTTATATCGAGGAGTGATTGCTTTGCCTTTTCTGGGTCTAAGTTTATGGGTAACTCAAGATCCCCTGCCTGGGTTAAGTTTAGTCCAATGGACTTGTTTGATTCTGAGTGCGATCTTAGGCATTACGGTAGGGGATACGGCTTTTTTCTTTAGTTTAAAAGATGTGGGCGTCAAAAAAGCTTTACTCTTACAAACTCTGACTCCGGTTTTTGGAACCTTGCTGGCGTTTATTTTTTTGCAAGAAAAAATTTCTAGCTGGGGGGCGATCGGGATTATCCTGACTTTAATCGGCATTATCGGGGTAATTAATCATCGGACAATGGATCAAGAAGCTAGTAATTTAAGCCGAGGGATCGTTTGGGGGCTGATATCGACATCCACTCAAGGGTTAGGAGCGATTTTATTAAAATTTGTCTTAGCAACTACCACAGTTAGTCCTTTATGGAGTAGCAATATTCGCTTACTGAGTGGCATAATTATGGTGATATTCTGGTTAAATTGGCAGCAAGAAAGTAAATTGATGCCTCCCCTCACTTGGGGTGAATGGTTTCGTCTCAGTCTGGCGGCAATTTTAGGCACTTTTATCGGTTTATGGTTACACCAAACTGCATTTAAGTTCGCCCCAGTAGGGATTGCTTCAACTTTACTGAATACCAGTCCCCTATTTGCTTTATGCTTTGATTTGTTTTTGAAAAAGCCGGTGAGCTTACGGGATTTTGTTTTTGTGGTGATTGCTATGTTTGGCATTAGTTTAATTTTTACTAAATAAGCCTTTCAATTTAGGTTGAATCCTCCCGAAAATCTCGGAAAATCCGCTGAACTTATCTCTAGCTGAAGAGAACCCAACCAACTAGCCTATATGGCAGCCCTTTCCCCGCGATCGGGGGGATGAAAAATATCACTTTAGCCAAAAACTCCCCCCTGGGAATTGACCTTTGAATTGAAAAGCAGTGAAAGGGAGCGATCGCGGGGTTTTAGCAGGGTTATTCCAGAAGTCCTTGACCACAAACCAACCGCAGGTGATTCGGCATGGTGACTTGTAGTAGGCTGTTTTTTTTAGTTACAATAAGGAAATTTTATGTTAATAATGAGATCGGGGGTTAACTAGCCGTTTACAACATTCGTGCTGAAGCTGTCCCGATCTTAAATTTATGAATATTCGGCAAAAGACTTTATTACTAATTAGTTTGACTTTATCGGGTTTGATCGCAGTTATTATTATTATTTTTTACGAGATATTTATCAAAAGTTTTACCCAAATAGAGAAACAAAATACAGAAAAAAATGTAGAAAGAGTCCAAGAGTATCTCAGCGAAAGACTCAATGAGCTAAATTCTACTACTAAAGATTGGGCGAGATGGGATGATACATATAATTTTGTTAAAGCCCCCAACAAAACTTATCAAGATAAAAATTTATTTCCATCGGCTTTTGAAACATTGCAAATTAACTTAATGTTCTTTTATAATTCGCAAAACAAAAGCGTATTAAATTTGGCTTATGATTTTGAAGGTGGTGAATTTGTCCCTGTTTCACCGGAGTTAAATAAATATTTAACTCCAAATAGTATTTTATTAAACCACAAAACAGACCAAGATGAGTTGACGGGTTTACTTTTGGTGCAACAAGGGTTTTTGTTAATCGCTTCTCTGCCCATTTTAACCAGCGAACAAACAGGGCCGCGTTCCGGTACACTGATTATGGGGCGCTTAATTAATCAATCTAAGGTTGAGGAAATTGCCCAAAGAACCAAGTTGTCTTTAATTTTTCATCGAGTGGATCAAATTACTCCTGATTTAATGGGGGTTTTTCAAGAATTAACAAAAGAAACAAAACCCCCTAAAATTATCGTTGAACCGATTAACCAAGACAATATTGCTGGTTACTCGATTTTAAAAGATGTAAATGGTCAACCGATTATTTTATTACAAGTTACTCTAAATCGGGATATTTATCGCCAGGGTAATGTGGCGTTATTATCGTTAATTATTGCTTTATTAATAGTGGGAGTTTCTTTTGAGTTAATTACAATTATCCTAATCGATCGCTTAATATTAAAGCGGTTGATTTGCTTGAGTCAGGATGTGATAAATATTGGCTTTACCAATGATTTTGATCTGCGAGTGCAAATTCAAGGTCAAGACGAATTAACTAATTTTGCCGGTACGATTAACTGGATGTTAGATGAGTTGCAGAAGGAAAAACATAAAACGGAAAAATTACTGTTGAATGTTTTGCCTCATTCCATCGCTGAAAAGTTAAAGAATAATCAAGGGATTATTGCTGATAATTTTGATGATGTGACCATATTATTTGCTGATTTGGTGGGTTTTACCTCTTTAGCCGGTAGGTTGTCACCCTTAGATGTAGTGAATTTTTTAAATAATATTTTTTCCAGTTTCGATCGCTTGGCCGAAAAGTACGGTCTAGAAAAAATTAAAACTATTGGAGATGCTTATATGGTAGCATCTGGCTTACCAAATCCCCGACCAGATCATGCAGAGGCGATCGCGAATATGGCCTTAGAAATGCAAGGGATTATTAGAGAAATTTCTCAAGGGCAATCAGAAAGTTTTACTATGCGGATTGGGATTAATACGGGCAGAGTCGTTGCCGGAGTGATTGGCACGAAAAAATTTAGTTATGATTTATGGGGAGATGCGGTGAATGTGGCTTCCCGAATGGAATCTTCTGGGGAACCTGGTAAAATTCAAGTAAGTGAAACAACTTATGAAGTATTAAAGGATAAATATATTTTTCAAAATAGAGGATTGATTTCCGTAAAAGGGAAGGGAGAAATGTTAACCTATTGGTTAATCGGCGAAAAATCAGATTTGCCCTAGGCCCTAGGGGAATAACCCATTCTCGGAGATAATTTTTTGGTGAATATGGCAGATAAATCCCCTTGCTTCGATATTACTCCGCAACGCGACCCGATCGCGTCTTAGGGCTGATTTCCATAATCGGGATGTTTCGTTTGTGCTTAATTGCCGATCGCGCATTAGGATTATTTGCTATTGACGGTTACATGGTGATTTGGTGATGATTTTTCTGTAATTCCAGACAAACTATATTAAAATCCAAAATATTAACATCCAAAATTAGCCTAGGGTAATTATGAATCAACCGACTCAATCAGAAAATTCCGCACATTCTCCGACTGCTGGTGGGGGCTTACCCGTGATTCAATATTGGGTAGAAAAAACTGTATCCCCTCAAGGGTTGAAAATTTGGGAAAAGTTGCAGCATCAAAGTAGTTGTTTATCCTGTGCATGGGGGACTGGTGGACAAAAGGGTGGTTTCGTGAATGAAGCAGGAGAATATCTACAACGCTGTGCGAAAAGTGTAGAAGCGATCGCCGCTGAGTTACAAGAGGGGATTAAAGGCGATTTTTTTGAAAAATTTACCATTGACCAGTTACAAGAATTAGATTCCCAACAGTGCGATCGCCTGGGTCGATTAACCTATCCGGTTATATTCAGAAAAGGCAGCGATCGGTATCAGCGGATTAGCTGGCAGGAAGTCTATGATATCGCCGAAAAAGCCTTTAAAAAAAGTCCAGAAAGAGTAGCCAGTTATAGTTCGGGGCGATCGTCCAATGAAGCCGCATTTCTCTTACAATTAATGATGAGAGCATTAGGCAGTAATAACTTAGCGGATTGCTCAGATTTATGTCACGCCCCTTCTACCGTTGGCTTAAAAGAAGTGTTCGGCAGTGGCACATCAATGGTCAGCCTTGAAAGCCTCAAAGAGTCCGATTGTGTGGTTTTAATTGGGTCAAATGCCCCCGCAAATCATCCCCGGTTAATGAATGAATTGATTAAAATTCGGGAGAAAAACGGCAAAATTATCATTATTAATCCTCAAATCGAAGTGGGGTTAGTGAAATTTGCTTCTCCGGCTTTTCCTATCAAATCTTTACTCAAAGGCGGCTCAGAAATTTCTACCCTTTATCTCCAACCAATTCCCGGTAGTGATGTGGCGGTATTTGTAGGCATTCAAAAATCCTTACTAGAACAAAATTTAATCGACTTTGCCTATTTAGAACAGCATACAGACGGTTGGCAAGAGGTGATTAATCATGCTAAAAATACCCCTTGGCAAACCATTACCGATACTTGTGGTTTATCCCAAGAAGAAATAGAAGAAGTTGCCTATACTATTGGCAAATCAAGTAAAGTGGTTTTTGCCTGGGCAATGGGCATCACTCACCATACCAATGGAGTGGATAATGTTAAAAGTATTGCTAATACGGCTTTAGTCACTGGAAATGCCGGTAAATTAGGGGCTGGGACAATGCCCATTCGCGGACATTCTAATGTCCAAGGTTTTGGCTCAATGGGGGTGACAATTAGATTAAGTGAACCGATTAAACAAGCTTTGCAGCAAATTTTAGGGCAAACTGTTAGCGAAACTAAAGGTTATTCTGCCAGAGGTTTAATTAGTGCTGCCTATCACCATAAAATTGATACGTTGTTTTGTTTAGGTGGGAATTTATACGCCGCTAATCCTGATTTAACCGAAGCGAAACAGGCATTATCCAATATTGACACGGTATTTTATGTCGCTACTAAACCAAATTTAGGTCATTTTCATGGGTTAGGGAAAGAAAATACTCTGATTCTGCCGGTGTTTAACCGTTTTGAAAATCCCCACCGGACTACTACCGAATCGGGGAATAATTTTGTGCGGTTAAATGAACCGGGGACAACCCATCTGAATTCCCCAGAAACCGATTTAATTTCCGAGGTTGAATTAATTACAGAAATGGGCGATCGCCTCCTAGGGAAAACTCCGATTAATTGGCAGCGTTTACAGGACACCAGTTATATTCGAGAGTTAATCGCTAAAACTATTCCGGGTTACAGTAAAATTGGTGAAATTGACCAAAATCAGACCGAATTTACCATTGATGGGCGGATTTTTACCCAGCCTCATTTTGCCACTGCTAACGGTAAAGCCCAAATGAAAGTAACCCCTTTACCCCAGTTGACGATTCCCCATAAACAATTTTTTGGATTCGCCGAAGATAGTCCGGGAATTGTGTTAATTTTAGGCACGGGTCGAGGGTATGGGCAACATAACACGGTTGTGTATAATTCGGCGGACAAATATCGGGGAATGCCTCACCGTTACTGTATTTTGATGAATCAAGAAGACATAAAAAACGCCGGTTTTCAACCTCATCAACGGGTAAAAGTGCGAGGAGATGCGGGGGCATTAGATAAGATTGAAATTATTGCCGGTAATGTTTTACCAGGGACGGCATTTATGTTTTATCCCGAAGCCAATGTTTTATTTAAGGCACAGATCGATCCGTTGGCGGAAACACCGGCTTATAAAAGAGTCCCGGTTTTTGTCCAACCTGAGCAATAAACCTGAGCAATAAATTTAAGAAAGCTCATTTCTGAAGCTTTCCTATTCAGGATGCTTGTAGGTTGGGTTGAGGCACGAAACCCAACCTATAATTCATGGCTAACGGAGGGCGGCGAAGCATTCCCGCCGATAGTTTATGGTTAGAAGCGTAAATTTTTTGCGGGAATGCTTCGCCCCTACACGAAATAACGATAAATAACGATAAATAACGATTTTTGAAGACAGCATTTCAAAACCCCAAGACCCCTGGCGCTAACTAACGGCATTTACGCGATCATAGTTTTTACCAAAAATCTGTATAAATTAATACAAAAATTGGATGATTCTGGGTGAGTGCGATCGCGTCAATATCGCGTCCATCTCGCCGAAATCTTGCCTCGATCTATAGATCCACGTTCTGATCGAGGCTCAAACTGGTTTAAAATACACAAGACTGCTAGGGTTCGCCCTGGAATTAGCTGCTTGTGGTCATTATTTGAAGTTAGGAGATTAAAACACGATGGCTGGTGAAATTGCTAATGCTGCTTTTTTAGCCTTTTCTTTGATTTTAGTGGGTTTATCCCTCGGCTTTTTGCTGCTGAAAATTCAGGGTTCTGAAGAGTAAGCGGATCCCCCAGAGAGGGTTTCACCACCCTCTCAAACTTTATTATAACTAATAAATAATAACTAATAAGCAACAAAAGGGGAGCGGGGGAGCGGGGGAAGAGAGGGTGTAGGGTGTAGGGTGTAGGGTGTAGGGTGTAGGGGAAGAGAGGATGCATAGGATGCATAGGAAAGAGGATGCATAGGAAAGAGGATGCATAGGAAAATTCTCTATTCTCTTTTCTCTATTCTCTTTTCTCTCTTCCCCCCACACCGATGGCGGCCGATGGCGGCCGATGGCGGCCGATGGCGGCCCCAACCAACAACCAACAACCAACAACCAACAACTAACACCAAATTGATGAAAATTTTCGCTAAATTCAGTTTAATTCTGATTCTATGTTTTTCCCTATTGGTTGGTTTTGGCGCTTTCACTAGCCAACCCGCAGGGGCATTGATGGAAAAGACCTATGAAGCCCCTGGACAAGTGCTATATAAGTCTCGTCATAGTTTGCGCGATCGCAGTGGCAATGCGTGGCAATTAATCTTTTTTAAACGATCCACTGACACTGAGGTACTTAGTATTAGTTTGCGGTTGGTGGGGTTTCCCGGTGTGGTGGAAGTAGCGCATCCGCAACCGTTAAAACTGATTACGGATAGCGGTGAATTTATTGCTGAGGATATGTTTGCCCAAGAGTCCCCAGCCCCGAATGTGGGACAGTACGATTTAGAAGATATTTTATTTGATTTGCCCACCACTGGCTCGATTCGTTTGTTAATTCCTAACGAAAAAAATGACTATCCCCTGCGTTTACCGCCATCTTTGGTATTGGAATGGCAAAATTTGGTGAATTTCTAACATCCCAACTGGATTTTTCCGGCAGTTTACGGAATTTTGCGGCACAATTATCTTAGAGGATGCGTTTTGTTGCAGAAATAAATCAGAGCAAAATCAGAAAAATATGTCTTTAGAAGTCGATGTAAAGTTTAATTCCGTTTATGGGCCGGTGAAGTCTTGGCGATATGGCCGATCGCTGGGTATCGATCCCATTGGCCCAGTTTCTACTTGTTCTTTTAATTGTGTCTATTGCCAACTGGGGGAAATTGTCGATAAAACCCGCGATCGCCGGGTCTTTTTGCCCACAGCAAAAATCTTAGGAGATTTACAGCCCTTTGCCCCTTGGGATGTGGATATTGTCACCCTCAGCGGCAGCGGTGAACCTACTTTAGCCGCTAATTTAGGGGAGATTATTACCGAGATTAAGGCATTAACTCATTGCCCCGTTCTCGTATTAACCAACGCTACTTTACTCAACGATTACCAAGTTTGTCAAGAGTTAGCTTTGGCGGATAAAGTCTCGGTAAAACTTGATGGGGTTTCCCCAGACAAAATGCGCGGGGTTGACCGACCTGTTGCCGGTATTGAATTGCCCGATATTTTAGCGGGCATCAAAAAATTTAGCCAAATGTATGGCGGTGAACTGGGGATTCAAACTATGCTTTTGAACCCGTGGAAAAAGGAAGACCGAGAGGAATATATCAAATTAGTCCAGGCGATCGCCCCCACAGAAATTCAACTCAACACCCCCACTAGGCCGAAACCCTTAAAACATGAGTTAGAAGGACGAGGAAATCACGAACCAGATCGGCAATTTTCTTATCCAGTAAAAGTTTTAAAATGTGTTAGTTCGGATATTTTAAAACAATTTGCTGAAGAAATTACCGCCGCCACTGGGATTTTAGTTCGTTTTGCCCCGGCAAATTAACTGAGTAGTAGATAGTAGGTTGGGTTTCGTTCCTCAACCCAACCTACGAATAGAATACATTACAGCACTTTTCTATTGAATCTACCACAAACACCTGTAGGGGCGAAGCATTCCGTAGGGGCGATTCGCGAATCGCCCCTACGATGCTTAGAATATTGTACGGGCGTCCTTGCGAAGCCCATGCCGTCAGGCCTTATGGCCATTCGCCCCTACGGAATGCGCGGGTCAGATCATGGTTCAGTAAGAAAGAAAACCGCTGTAATTAACAATTAACATAAAATTGGCTAAAAAAATGAATAACTCAACCATAAATCCAACGGAAAATCCCGCCAACATTCCCCAGAACCACTTAAATATTATGGGCTATGTAGACGAATCAGAAGTCAACGGCCCCGGATATCGGGCAGTGGTTTGGGTACAAGGATGTAAACGAGAATGTGATGGCTGTTTTAATCCCGCTTCTTGGCCATTTGAAATTAAGCAATTAATTTCTGTGGATGAACTGGCTAGTCAAATTATCAGTAATCCCAAAAATCAAGGGGTGACTTTTTCTGGTGGTGAACCCTTTTTTCAAGCAAAAACTTTAGCAAAATTAGCGAAAAAAGTCAAGACTGCGGGCTTGAATGTAATGTCTTTTAGCGGCTTTACCTTAAAAGAATTACAAGGAGAAAATGCCCCAGAAGGTTCTCAAGAGTTACTGGCAGAACTGGATATTTTAGTAGATGGCCCGTTTGTTAAATCTTTGGCGGTTAATACTACCGATTCCCTGGTTTCTTCCCGGAATCAAAAGGTGCATATTTTTAATCCAGCGTTGGAAAATCAGCTAAACTGGGCCAGCGATCAAATGGAAATTCATGTGCTGAAAGATGGCAGTTATATTATTACCGGCTATCGCGGGCAGATGGATTTACAAAATAGATTAAGTTAAGGAATTACCCCCTCTACCTTTATCCTCCGTGTGACTCGGTGGTTTCCAGAGTCGAACCACAGAGTCACAGAGAACACAAAGAGAAAAAATTTATCTACTAAACAAGCGCTGGGCTAAATTAGCGATCGCCTCCCAAAAAAATTGGAACTCAGAAACCGGGTTTCTTCTCTCGGTGCCACAGTTAACTCTAATATCCCCAAAAGAAACCCGGTTTCTTGGCTTGGATCAAAAAACCGATCGCCGCCAAAAACAGCGATCGCCCCACAAAAAAAAGCGTACTATAATCATTGATGGGGTGTGGAGTTCTGGGGTGGAAGCCTACCGATAAAATGAGCGATCGCCCCCAAAAAAGCGATCGCCCCCCAAAAAAGCGATCGCCCATCAAAAAAGCGATCGCACATCAAAAAAGCGATCGCAATTTGTTGGTATGTTTTGGTTGGGTTTCCTGGCGTCAACCCAACCTACAGGCTACAGGCGATCGCTGTTGTAGCCCGTAGGTTGGGTTGAGGCACGAAACCCAACACAAACCCCAATATAACCATGTTATTCTTATCCTAACCATGTTATTTTTAAAAGTATGCGATATCGTCGAGCAAAAACACCGGGATCAACTTATTTTTTTACCCTTGTCACCCATCAGCGTCGGCCAATTTTGTGTCAAACTTAAAATATCAATTTACTCAGGAATGCTTTTCGATACGTTATCAAACAACATCCGTTTAAAATTGATGCAATTGTGATTTTGCCCGACCACCTCCATAAGATTTGGACATTACGGGAAGAGGATGCGTATTTTTCGACTCGCTGGCGGTTAATTAAAAGTTATTTTAGCCGGAAATGTAATGCTTGTTTTCAATGTAATATGACCGCATCCCGACATCATAAGGGAGAAAAAGCGATTTAGCAACGCCGATTTTGGGAGCATCAAATTAGGGGCGATCTAGATTTTGTTAATCATGTGGAATATATTCATTATAATCCGGTGCATTACGGATTGGTTCGGTCGCCGAAAGATTGGCAATTTTCGAGTTTTCACCGTTATGTTGAAGCAGGGGTTTATGATTTGATGTGGATGGCTGAATAAAAATTGATGTTTGATGATCATATTGGCCAAGAATAAATCGTAGGTTGGGTTGACAAAGGAAACCCAGCATCAAATCAAAATTAATTTGCTTAACCACAAGATTAACGTAGGTTGGGTTAAACGAAGAACAACCAAACCTACCATTGTTAAATATGTGAAAAAGCCACCATAATTATCTTTCTAGGGATGATTATGTTGGGTTTAATTCTTCAACCCAACCTACGGGCTACTGAGAAACTGGCGTATATTTCGGCCCGACTGGTATCGATGAGGATTTCTTGGCATAAATCCGAGTTTGTTGTGGGCTCATTTTTTTGCGGTAGATGAAAATGTTCAGGATAACCAATTATTTTAAATCTTATTTCTGCCGCGATGTTATAGACTAAAGTCTAGTATTTTTTCCTAGGTTTCTGCTTAAAATAGTTTCGTAGGTTGGGTTGAGGAACGAAACCTAACACACAGCGGTTTTCTGCCCTTGTAAACCACACCCGTCGGGGATTTTAATCCCCGTAGGGGTCAACGGCCGTTGACCCCTACAGGCGGTTAAAACCGACTAATTATGCTTGGTAGGGGTCAACAGCCGTTGACCCGTACAATAACCGTTGACCCGTACATAATTTTAGTCGGTTTTAACCGACTTGGGCTATTAGCCAGGGAATACGATTCCCTGGCGGTTATTCGTTCCTCAAACCAACCTAATGACATAAATATTAATAGTATCCGGATTGGGTTCGGGATGGTTTTTTATGAAGGAAAATCTGGCTTGGTATTCCAGTAATATCGACTATTTGCTCCAGTCGATCGCCTGTGTTCAAGGTTTACTGAATTCTCACATTGCTGAGTCGCGGGGTGAAGAAAGTTTAAGTTTGGACGATGATTTGGCAGAACTGGCAGATATTGCTGATGCTATGCATTTTTCCCCCAGGTTGGAAGAAGTTTGTCAGACTTTTGATTTATCCAATTTTGAACGGATGATT
The DNA here is from genome assembly GCF_040564635.1 of Planktothricoides raciborskii GIHE-MW2. Lineage (NCBI taxonomy): Bacteria > Bacillati > Cyanobacteriota > Cyanophyceae > Oscillatoriales > Oscillatoriaceae > Planktothricoides > Planktothricoides raciborskii. The sequence goes on along the minus strand of NZ_CP159837.1, from coordinate 6,955,504 downwards.
TTGCTTTGTTGTGCCGCACAAGCGATCGACCCTAACTTTCCCAACCTATTTGCGATCGCCCATAATAATGCCGAATTAAATTATCCCACTTTTCAACTAGCTTGTCAGTGTTTTCCCGAAGTTCATTGGGATGCTTTCACGGAGAATCGGCCTTTGCGTCGCTGGCAATTGGTTCATTGTGCTACCAGTCCTGAATTGCCTCGGGCTTGCTTACAAATTGATGAAGCAATTTTACATTATTTCATGGGAGAACCTTACAGCGATCCAATTCTTACTGGGGCGATCGCTCGTGAATTTGATTCCCCGGCATCGCCGATTTCTCTGCAACCTTCTTATCAAAAAATTGTTAACCAAATCATCGCTATTTTTCAATCCCCCCAAACCCAGGTGCCGATTATTCAATTATGCGGCACTTTGCGAGAATCCCAACGAGAAATTGCCGCAAATGTGAGCGTAAATTTAGATTTACCTTTGTATTTTATCCCCAGTGATGCTATCCCCAGCGATCGCACCGAAATTAAATCCTTAGTCATGCGGTGGCAGCGCTGGTATCTCCTCGAACCCAGTTTATTACTATTAAAAATTAAAGAATCTGGGGCAATGGCAGAAGGACAAAGAATCAGCGCGATCAACAGTTTTTTAGAATCATTAAAAGTGCCGGGTTTCGTTGCCACAGACCAAAGATTGTCCCTTTCCCATCCGGTAGTCATCACTTTTGATGTTGCTGGTTTAGAATATGCAGAACAACTCGATCTATGGCAAGGGGCATTACCGGATACTGAAGGGGAAATCGGCGAACAACTCGAACGATTAGCGGCACAATTTCGCTTATCCCCAGGGATGATTCAAACTGCCAGTGCTGCGGTAAAATTAAATACAGAATTAAATACAGAAGTCAATACAGAATTAGAAACATTAGAACCAAAAGAATGGGGCGATCGCTTATGGGATTTTTGTCGATTACAAGCCCGTCCGCACTTGGAAGGATTAGCCCAACGGATTAATGTTAAAACCTCCTGGGATGATTTAGTCTTGCCAGAACAAGAAAAAAAGATTTTAAAGCAAATTCTGGCTCAAATTCGCCAGCAAGCGAAAGTTTATCAAAAGTGGGGATTTGCCCGCAAAAATCAGCGAGGATTAGGATTAACTGTATTATTTGCCGGAACCAGTGGCACCGGCAAAACTACCGCCGCCGAAGTTTTAGCTTATGAACTGAATCTAGACTTATATCGCATCGATTTAAGTTCAGTAATGAGCAAATATATTGGGGAAACAGAAAAGAATTTACGCCGCATTTTTGACGCCGCAGAAACCGGCGGCGGAATTCTACTATTTGATGAAGCGGATGCCCTATTTGGCAAGCGAAGTCAAAGATAGCCACGATCGCCACGCAAATATCGAAGTTAGCTATTTATTACAACGCATGGAAGCTTATCAAGGATTGGCCATTCTCACCACTAATTTAAAAGAGGATTTAGATCAAGCTTTTTTGCGTCGGCTGCGTTTTATTGTCAACTTCCCCTTTCCCAAATCCCCCGAACGTAGCGAAATTTGGCAGCGGGCTTTTCCCCAAGAAACTCCTACTAAAGAACTCAATTATAAACGTTTAGGTCAATTAGATATTACCGGCGGAAATATTAAATCTATTGCCCTCAATGCTGCTTTTTTAGCCGCTGATGCCAATGAACCTGTGATGATGAAACATATCCTAGAAGCTACGAAAACCGAATATCTCAAATGGGGGCGATCGCTTTCCAATTTAGAAACCAAAGGATGGGATATTTCTTAGCGATCGCCCAAAATCTTATCTCTCTCTGTGGTTCTCTGTGTCTCTGTGGTGAAAAAACCAATGAATCAACCACAGAGACACAAAGGACACAGAGAAATTACCACTTAACTACAATTGATCGATGTAACAAAATCGTAAACAAACTACATAAAAAAACATTTTACTATGGTCAATTTTAAAGAGATTGTGAAGATAATTATTTTTCTTATTTGTTTGGGTAAATTGTGGTAAAATAAGGAGTATATCCCCCCTAATCAAGCATAAGATTAATTAATTAATCAACCGGGGAACCCTCACCATGTCACATTCCACCTTAGTTTTTATTGACCCTAACGTAGCCGATTATCCAACCTTAATCGACGCCATTCCCTCCGATGCGGAAGTGATTATCTTGGATGGCACCCGCAATGGCCTTGAGCAAATCACGGAACGGTTAGAACTAGCAGAAAATATCGCCGCGATTCATATTATTTCTCACGGGGAACAAGGCCGGTTTAAACTAGGGCAAGATACGATTGATGAGCAGCAGTTAGAAATCTATCGCCCGCAGCTACAACAGTGGCAAAACTCTCTAACTGCAAATGCGGATATTCTATTATATGGATGTGATATTGGGGCAGACCTTCAATTTATTTCAAAACTGAATCAATTAACCCAAGCCGATATCGCCGCAAGTGACGACAAAACCGGCTTTGGGGGCGATTGGGAATTAGAAACCCAAGTGGGCAATATCGAAACTGCACCCATTACCCCGACAAACTATGACTACATCCTGGCCCCTCCCACTGCCAATGCGGACAGCAAAGCGATTACAGGCAGTCTCACCAGCAAACAACTTGATGTCCTAGGCAACGACACCGGAACCGGGCGACTCACCGTGGAAAGTATCAACACCACGGGCACTAACGGCACTGTCATAATTAATGATTGGATTTATGTCGGTGGTCAATTCACCAGTATCGGCGGTCAACCTCGCAGCCGCATTGCCCGGTTAAACTCTGATGGTAGTGTCGATCCCACCTTTAACCCCAATGCGAATAGTGATGTCAATGCGATCGCCCTAGATAGCAGTGGCAACCCTTATGTTAGTGGGGCTTTCACCAGTATCGGCGGTGAAACTCGCAACTACATTGCCCGGTTATACCCCACCACGGGCGCTGCCGACCCTCAATTTAACCCTAATGCGAATAATTATGTTTGGGCGATCGCCCTAGATAGCAGTGGCAACCCCATTGTCGGTGGCAACTTTACCAGTATCGGTGGTGCAACTCGCAACCGCATTGCCAAGTTAGACCCCTCCACTGGTGCTGCGGATCCTCAATTTAACCCCAATGCGAATAGTGATGTCCGGGCGATCGCCCTAGATAGCAGTGGCAACCCCATTGTCGGTGGCGACTTCACCAGTATCGGCGGTGAAACTCGTAACCGCATTGCCAAGTTGAACCCCACCACTGGTGCTGCGGATACCACATTTAACCCCAATGCGAATGGTTATGTCTATGAAATCGCCCTAGAACCCATTGTCGGTGGCTATTTCAATAGTATCGGCGATCAAACTTACAACCGCATTGCCAAGTTAGACCCCATCACTGGTGCTGCGGATACTCAATTTAACCCCAATGCAAATGATTGGGTCTATGCGATCGCCCTAGATAGGAGTGGCAACCCCATTGTCGGTGGCAGCTTTACCAGTATCGGCGGTGAAACTCGCAACTACATTGCCAAGTTAAACCCCACCACCGGCACTGCGAATACTACCTTTAACCCCAATGCGAATAGTACCGTCGAGGCGATCGCCCTAGATAGCAGTGGCAGCCCCATTGTCGGTGGCAGCTTTACCAATATCGGCGGTGCAACTCGCAACCGCATGGCTAAGTTAAACCCCACCACTGGCACTGCGAATAGTACCTTTGACCCGAATGCGAATAATGTAGTCAGGACGATTACCATTGACCCGAAACGAGATATCCTCTACACCCCCACTGCCAACTTCAACGGCTTGGACAAATTTACCTACAATGCCCGCGATCGCAACGGGGTCAGCAGTCCCACCACCGTCACCGTACTGGTCAACGACTCCCCAGTCTTAGACAACACTGGCAGTCCCACCCTTAACCCGCAAAACCAAAACAACAATAACAGTAGCGGCACCTTAGTCAGTACCATCATCGCCAACTTGGGCGGCAGCAAAATCACCGACCCCAATGCCAGCGCTTTACAAGGCATTGCCATTACTGCCTTAGACACCACTAACGGCACTTGGCAATACAGTACCAATGGCACCACCTGGAATGCTTGCCCGACAGTTTCGGCAAATAGCGCCCTATTATTAGCCAGTGATACTAATACTAAAATCCGCTTTGTTCCCAATACGGATTATAACGGCACTATTGCCAATGCCATCACCTTTGCTGCTTGGGATCGAATTACGGGCACCAATGGCGGAACCGCCGACTACACCACAGACCGGGCAACTAATACCACCTCTAGTGTTTTTAGTAGTGCGACTGAAACCGCCAAGATTACCATCAACTCTGCACCAACCATTACCAGTGTAAAAGTTCCCACTGACGACAATTATAAAATCGGCGATGTTCTCACCTTTACGGTTAATTTTAGTCAAGCAGTCAGGATTACCGGCAGTCCAACTTTACCGATTATTTTAAATAATCGCGGTTTGGTTAATGCCACCCTTAATGGAACTGGTGCATCAGCGACTAGCCACAATTTCACCTATACAATTGCCTCTGGTGATTTAGCAACTAATGGCATCACCGTAGGCAATGCTTTAAACTTGCCCGCCGATGCCACAGCAACAATTCAAAATGTTAACGGCGACAACGCTATTTTAGATTTAAATAATGTCGCATCTACAGAAAATGTATTTGTGGATGGGGTTGTCCCAACTGTCACATTAACTTCTAATGCGGCTGACCTAGTAACAGATCCATTCAAAGTCACAGCAAATTTCAGTGAATCTGTCACCGGCTTCGAGGCAACAGATATTAAGGTGGGGAATGGCAAGGTCATTAAATTTACCCCAGTTGATGCTAAAAATTACACCTTTGATATCACTCCTATTGTTAATGGTAAAGTCACGGTAGATATTGCTGAAAATGTGGCGATAGATAATGCGAAAAATAATAATATTGCTGCAAATCAAATCACTCGAAATTCCAATATTATTCTCACTAATGTTAGTCTTAATGGTAATGAAGATACGGATATTGTCTTGACGGCAAACGACTTTATCAACGCATTTTTTGATGTAGACAATGACAGCTTATCGAAAATTAAAATAACTTCGCTTCCCGCTAACGGCATTCTTAAATTAAGCGACGCGGCAGTGAAAGTTAATCAAGAAATTGCGGCGGCTGACTTAAATAAACTGACTTTTACCCCGGATGTCAATTTTAACGGGAATACCAGTTTTACTTGGAATGGATTTGATGGGAAAATTTATGCAGATACCGATGCAACGGTTAACCTAAATATTGGCTTGATTAATGCCCCTAGTCTGAAAACTATCAGCAAGTCTGGAGATCAAAATAGTGAAATTGCTTTAGCTGAGACTGACTTTACCAATGCTTTTGCTGACCCAGACAATGATGGCTTATCCCAAATTAAAATAACTTCGCTTTCCGCTAACGGAATTCTCAAGTTAAATGGCACAGAAGTTACGGTTAATCAAGAAATTGCCGTTGACCAATTAAGTAATCTGACTTTTACGCCCAACACTAATTTTAATGGCAATACCAGTTTTACCTGGAATGGTTATGATGGCAAAACTTATGCCGATACTGATGCCTTGGTTCATGTATCCATTGGTAATATTAAACTGATTCAATCTTTATTTAGCACTGATGTGCAGGAAAATGGCGGATTTGATTTATATAAAGTCAAACTTGCCACTCAACCTACTGCTGATGTGAGGATTAATATTACCACCGATGGCCAAACTAATTTAAATAACTCAGGGAGTAACTCACCATCAAGTTCTTTAAAGGTATTATTTACCCCATCAAATTGGAATATTGCCCAAACTATCATCGTGACGGCGGTGAATGATAATGTTAAAGAAGGGTTGCGTAGTAGTGAGATTATTCATAGTATTACCAGTAGCGATTCTCAGTATAATAATTTAACGGTTAATTTAAGCGCTAATGTGAGCGATAATGATGATTTAGGAGAAGGGTTTGAGGGTGAAAATCGCCCAAATTTAGCAGGAACTAATCTGACCGATCGCCTCCTTGGAACTGTGGAAATGAATATTCTACATGGACGAGAAGGTAATGATTTTATTGATGGTCAAGGGGGGAGCGATCGCCTTTATGGTCGGGAAAATGATGACTATATTTTAGGAGGGGATGGCGATGATAAAATTTGGGGCGGTCAGGGCAATGATTATATTGAAGGTAGTGCAGGCAATGATTTAATGTTTGGGGAAAGTGGCAGCGATCGCCTGTTAGGAGGAGATGGCAGCGATCGGCTATTGGGTCATAAAGACAATGACTATTTATCGGGGGATTTAGGTGCAGATACCCTCACGGGAGGGCAAGGACGGGATGTATTTGCGATCGGGTTAGGCATGGGCGGATTGACATTAGAATCAGCAGATGTTATTACTGATTTTAATGTGCAGGAAGATTTTATTGATTTAATGGATTCTGCCACCGAAGAGGGCTTAAATTCTGAATCCTTAAATATTACCCAAGGAACGGGAAATCATGCTAACGATCTCATCATTCAGCATCAAGCAACTGGGGAATATCTAGCCATTTTACAAGGAGGTCAAGGGATTGAACCTAATTTAATTCAGTTTATTTAAGATATTAACCACAGAGACACAGAGGACACAATGCTGGCAAGTCGCACATTGTTTTTTGTGATACAATAAAATAAAAAAAAATAAAAATATAGAGAGAAACCGAAAGTTGTGAGTTACGATAACGCTTGCAAATTTATGGTTGATCGCTATCCGGAAGATTTTATCCGCTATTTTCTCTCGGTAGATCCCGCAGATGTTTCAATTCTTAAAACCGAGTTAACCATTGAACCCATTCGTGCGGATTCTGTAGCCTTTATCAAAGCAGGAAATCGCATTGCTCACCTGGAATTTGAAACCCTGCCAAAAAGCGATCGCACTCCCATTCCTTTGCGAATGTTGGATTATTACACTCGATTAAAGCGGCAGTACAACTGTGAAATTCAACAACTGGTAATTTTCTTAAAAGAAACCAGTTCACCTCTGGTATTTGAGAACCAATACCGAGACACGAACACCGAACACCGCTATGGGATTATCCGACTTTGGGAACAAGACCCAGCGCCGTTTTTAGCCAACCGAGGGTTATTACCTTTAGCCCCTCTTACTCGGAGCGAAAACCCCCCTACCCTTCTGCAACAAGTGGCCAAAGAATTGGCTAAGATATCCTCAGAAGAGGAACGGCAAAATATCTCTGGTTGTACGGAGATATTGGCCGGGTTACGCTATGAAAAAGATTTGATTCGTCAACTATTCCGAGGAGATATTATGCAAGAATCGGTGATTTATCAAGAAATTATCCAAACTGGACGCCAACAAGGAGAAGTTGCGTTAATTAAACGCCTACTGTCGCGGCGGTTGGGTAATATTGACTCAGCAATATTACAAGGAATTGAGAGATTATCTATCCAACAACTAGAATCATTAGCCGAAGCGTTATTAGATTTTACTACGATGGAAGATTTACTGATTTGGTTGAATCAATCTAATTAAATCCATCTGATACCACTTTCAAATCGCCCTCACCCCAAGCCCTTTTGCGAGGGCGCAGGGCTTTGAGAGAATTTTAAGATTTTTTTATTAAGAGGAGATATTATGCAATAATCGGTGGTTTTTGGTCAAAATTATCTCCTCTCTGTGACTATTTGTGTCTCTGTGGTGAAAAAAAACCAATGAATAAACCACAGAGACACAGAGGACACAGAGAAAAAAGTGGGGTGTACTCTACGAACCAAAAAATTTTTGATTTGGGCGTATTGTTTAGTTAATCAGGTATTTGTATAATGAAAAGAAAAATTACTAATTTTGAGGGTCTTCGCTAGTTGCCAACCACATCCCCCTTTTATTCCTTATTCCTCGTAGTCTTTTTCCTGACCCTAGGAGTCAATAAGGGTCTAGTCTTTGCCCAAACAATTACCCCAGCAACAGACGGGACGGGAACTGTTGTCACTACTGAGGGAAATCAGATTAACATTACCGGGGGTAAAACTTCTGGAGATGGGGCAAATTTATTTCACAATTTCCAAGAATTTGGACTGAGTGATGGACAAATTGCCAACTTTTTATCGCGTCCAGAAATTGTCAATATTCTCGGACGAATTTCTGGGGGTAATCCATCGTTAATTAATGGTTTAATTCAAGTTAATGGTGGAAATTCTAACCTCTTTTTGCTCAATCCGGCAGGCATAGTATTTGGTCAAAATGCTGCCTTAAATGTCCTCGGTGATTTTACCGCCACCACTGCCACCAGTTTAGGCTTTGATGCCGGAATATTGCAAGTATTCGGCAATAATAATTATACCACATTAGTCGGGAATTTGATTTATTTTTCTTTTGACAATATTCAGCCAGGGAGTCTGATTAATTTTGCCGATTTAGCGGTGCGATCGGGACAATCTTTATCTTTAATTTGCAGCGCCATACTCAGTACCGGGTCGAGCGCTGCCCCCCAAGGGAATCTGATTATTACTGCGGTTCCAGGGGAAAGTATTTTGCGGATTAGTCGGCCCGGACATTTACTTAGTTTAGAAGTGAGTTTATCCAATTTAAAAACTGAGGCTTTTAATCCACTTTCTCTCCATGAATTATTAACCGGGGGTGGCAATATTATTGATGCCAACCAGGTGACAGTCAATGAAGCGGGGCAAGTAGTTTTATCCGGTTCTGCCTTGGGGATACGCAATGGGGATGTGGTGCTTCACCCCACAAATCAATCAAATCAATCGGCAACAATTATCTCAGGAAATGCTAGTTTATCCGCTGCTAATAATTTAAGTTTATTCGGGATTGAAATCCAAACTAGCCAAGATTTAAATTTATTGGCGAAAAATACGCTGATTGTTCGGGATAGTCAAAACCCATTTTCCGCGATCGCAGGCGCAAATATGAATCTAACTGGACTGCAAAAAATTGATATTTTCGCCCTGAATTCTGTCAACCAAGGCGCAACTTTTCAGGCAGGGGGTGATATTACCTTAATTAGTGGGGGAAATATTGCCACCGATGCTCATTTTGCCACGGAGGGCAATTTCTTTATTCGTACTGTAGCTGGCGATTTCGGTGATTTTATCAGTTATTATGACCCAATTATTAGTGCTGATGGTAATGTGAGTTTTGATGAATATACTGGGGTTTCCTTAAAAGTAGAAGCCACGGGAGGAATTGATGCCGGGAATATCATCATTACTAACCCAGATGTGACTTTATCCGGTTCTCCGGATCCTGATGCGGAAATCTTGGCCAATTCCCCAGCATTAATTTTAAGATCCGGCGTTTCTAGTCTGAGTAATCCGGCGAACATTCCCCCTGATTTGACCGTGGTAAACACCGCGTTTCTCTCTGACTCCGAGCAACTTAATCGTGATATTTCTGTGAGTCAGATTTCCACTCCAGGGTGGCCGGTGATTATTAACTCAGGCGGCCAATTAATCATTGACCGAATCGTCACCCAAGGAGGAGATATTAATCTTTTTGCCCAGGGTAATATGCAAATTATGGGCTTGTTAAATTCACTTCAGGTAAGCCCAGTATTACATTGAGATGATTTTCCATAAACCTAAGCTCAAAAATTTTTAGGGTGAAAGGGTTAGTTTCACAAAACAGCTAAATTTTATCAGTTTAGGGCTTAACTTTGAGCCTGGTAACTAAACTTAATGATTTTTTCAGGATTTGGCGGACTTATAAGACTCTTTTTTTCAACATGAGAAGCTAGAAGCGTTCATGTATATTAATTTCACCTTTTAATTTTATGCAAATACTCATATTAAATTAGATAAACTTATCACCATAAGTCCTAAAGAGCCCAATGGTTTTAATTTTTTCCAACTTATGTCGTTGGGCTAAGGCATCAAACCTAGAAAAAATTTCATTCAATAACTTGACTAACTCCAGAGCATAAATTTGCGCGGATAAATTAGTAAATCCCACAATATTTGCAAACATCACTGTCACCGATTCAAAGTTATCGGCAATAAGCCCCGGATTTTGTTTCAGCCGTTGAGCAATTAATTTTGGCGAAATATTTAACAACAGCGTCTCCGTATTTTCTTGCTGATAGCGCAACTTTTCATTTGAATTTGTTGCCAAGCCATACCAATTTGAATCGATAATTGGGTTAATAAATCCACTTCTGAGGGGTGCCATTGACGCACCTGAGTACAATCATCGGCAATCAGCAGTCTGTAAACTTCTGAATTTAGAGAATCTTCTTTCAGATTATCGGTGTATGGCTCCTTATTTTCTTCAGAAATGCTGACAGTTTGTTGAAAAATTGGCACCACTAAATGAGAGCGCAAGTCCAGTCCAGAATGAAATCAAAGGAAGTGACAGACTAGATTGCTGAATATCTGAAATCATCTGAATGTCAGGCGATCGCTGAATATAAGCCTCCTGAAAATATCGGTAATCTTTAAATTTAAAATTGATAACCCTTGGTCTACCAAAGATTCTTGGACAATTGTTTTCGATCAGGATTTAACCGTGCGATCGCTACGCAATCTACTTGCAAAAATTCTCGCACTTCTCTAACTGCCGTTGAGAGAATCTCTGTCAAATCTAAAGATTGACGAATCCGCTGAGATATCTGACCCAAAAGTTTTTCTCGTTCGGCAATTTTTTGCAATTGAATATTTTGCAATGTCAGTTGTTGCTGTAATTGCCTAATCTTAATTTGATTTTCTAGCCGTGCTTAAATTGGCTTTTAAAAGGCTTAGTAATATAGTCGGCACCGCCCAGCCCACATCAAAGGCTTTTATTTTAGCCGATACATGATACATCTCTAATAAAAATTATGGTAATTTCACAAGTTGTTTGATTAGACTTGATTGAGTTTAAGACACACTTCATATCCCGCATAGTAATATCCATTAAAATAATATCTGGAGCAGTTTTTATATGGTTATTAACGCTATTTAACCACTCAATGCTTGACGAAATAGCCATGAATCGATATTTTAAAAAATTTTTGAAATTAATTTAAGTGTGATCAATAATTAAAATATTGATTCACATATTGTAGATATTTTTTTATTTTACAATTAAAAAAATATCTAAATTTTTAATTTTTAATAGCAGCAATAATTAAAAATTAAATTAATCTAAACAAAAACAAATCAATTTATTCAAAAATTTTACTGTTTTTACATCAAATTATTCGATAAAACATTAAACGTTTGATTTGTTGGTAAAGAGACTGGTTTATTCTTATATCCTAAATCAGGGACCTAGTTAAATTTTTTTTGAGTAACTCGCTGATTTGAGTGGCGTCAAACAGGTCTGACAGGGAGGCAACCTACCGAGGCCAGTCATAGCCTAAACTCTCGATTTCATGGCTGATTCCTGGGAAAAAAATCAGCGTTGTCAGTGGGTTTGACAACGCTATTCGGCAAATTTAACTTGATGATTTAGGGTGAAATAATTTATCAACCACTAGATTGATAGATTCACCAATTTGTTTTTTCAGCCTCCATTTCTGGAAATTCATTTCATACTCTTCTGAATTTATTTCATAATTTTTCCAAGTCTTTAAAGCGAGAATTAATCCCCAAACTAGCGCAATGGTTAGACCAAAGTTAGCTGATTTAAATAGAACCAGGTTTAGCAGAATGAGAAAAACGTTGACAATGAGATAACGCACGAAATTTTGTTTTAATTGATTGCGTCGGTATATATCAAATTGCTGACGTTCCTTAAATTCATCTTGTTTCGCCAGCCATTGTGCTTCGGCTTGCTGAAGATTTTCTGGGGAGATTCCTAGTTCATCGGCCATTTCTAGGAGTTGAACGCGAGAAAAATCTCCATCGATCGCTCTTTTGGCGATCGCTAATTGGAGAATTTGCTGTACATCTTCTTGGCTGTAGGATTCTGGCATTTTATCCTGGGTAATCAACAACGGATTACAATATCTGTTTTATTTCTATTGTAATCTCTATTGTAATCAATGGTGCCTCTCTGTGGCAATGATGTCAGGTGTGGTTTACCGTAGACTGAAGCCTTACTGACGCCCTACTGAAGCCTTGAAGCAAAAGGCATCTGTTTGATCCTTCAGGGGAGGTTGACGAAGGGAGGTTGACGAGACGATCCAGAAAATTGGCGATCGCTGAATGGATTGCCTACATTAATGTTTTAACATTAATCTTAAAACATTAATGTTAAAATTTTATCCGCCTCTCGTGCTAGGGTAAACTCAATTAAGATGACTGAGACGAAAATTTACTGGGCAAGCGCAAAATTAATCAGTTTTTTATTTTTTTTTGCAAAAAAAATTATCGATCAATCTGCCATCATTTTCCTATCTAAAATGGGTAAATTTTCCCTGTATTAACCTGAATAATTTTTGTTAATTATTTGATTATTGATTAAAATTTTGCTTGCGATTATTCTGGTTGTTTTTGGTTATTTTTGGTTATTTTTTATCTAGCTAATTTAAATGTCAAATCAAACATCATTAATTAATCCTACCTTTCTAAAATCTGCTCTCGATCGCCATCCTCAATTTGTGACACCGAACATTTCTGTCCGGGAAATTAGCGAGGAAATCAGCCACTTAAATGCAAGCTGTCCTCTGTTTGCATCAAAAAATTACCCAGAATTACCCGATTACCCTGGGGCTAATATGGCATCGGGTTATATGTTGGTAGTTTCCGAATCTGCTATCAGCGCCGATGCATATAACCCGACTCTAAATACTGAAAATATGCTAAAAATATCAGATATTTTAGGGATTGTCACCGTCCCAGATATTCTCCAAGCGATCGCAGAGAAGAAACCAGGTACAAATTTCACGGTTGTTGATGTAATGAACCCAAATTTACTCACGCTTTATCAAGCGCAAGCTGAGGATATTTTCTCGATTGCTAATCTTTGGCGGCAGTCGGGGATTTATCCCATATTAGTGTCTGACACCAGCGGGTTTTTTTTAGGGGCGATCGCTCCCTCTAAGATTGTTCAACAACTTGAATCTCTTGAATCTGGTGAAAATTGGCTAAAATGGCACTCGTTGAAAAATGTATTAAATCAAAAAGTGATTCCAGCTTTGTTGAGCGATTCTTTAGCAAAAATTGCCCAGCTTATGCGGCAAAATCAGGGAAGTTATGTGTTAATTTTTGAGGAGTTAAATGCTCAAAGAGAAGCGATCGCCCAACCAGAACATATCCCCACGCCCCTGGGCATTGTCACTGACCAAGATATCGTGAATTATTGGGCAATTGGCCTAGATTTATCGACTATAAAAGCGAAATCTGTCATCGATCATCCTTTACCGGCGATCGGTGTCGCAGCGTCTTTATGGTCGGCTCAAAAATCTATGGGACAATGGCAAACTTCAGCCTTAGTAGTTTCTAGCGATCAGGGAGAATTTATGGGAGTAATTGATCGAACAAGCTGGCTAAAAACCTTAGACCCTGCCGAAATGTATCAGACAATCGCACAACTGCAACAAAACCTAGAATCAAAAACCGAAGCAGTAAATAGAAAGAATACAGAGTTACAAGCAGAAATTGCCAAACGCAGAAAGGCCGAGACTACATTAGAAACTATCCAAAAAAATTTAGAAAGCTATGTAGCAGAATGCACCGCTGATTTAAAAGTAGTTAATGAACAGCTAAAAAAAGAGATATTGCATCAGCAGGAAGTAGAAACTGCACTGCGAAAATCAGAAGCCCAATCGCGAGAACAAGCACGTCAACTAGAAATCGCTATTGAGAAACTACAAAAAACTCAAGCCAAACTAATTCAAATGGAAAAAATGTCTGGGTTAGGTCAGCTTGTGGCCGGAATCGCCCATGAAATTAATAACCCAATTAATTTTATTTATGGCAATATCACTCACGCCAGCACTTATATTACGGATCTGCTGAAGCTACTGAATATTTATCAAAATACTTATCCCAATCCTAGCCAAGAAATTGAACAAATAATCGAAGAAATTGAGTTAGATTTTTTGGCGAATGATTTACATAAAATTTTGCATTCTATGCAGGCTGGGGCAGAACGAATCCGCCAGATTGTACAATCTTTACGCAATTTTTCTCGCCTCGATGAGGCTGCCATTAAGGAAGTCGATCTGCATGAAGGACTGGAAAGTACATTAATGATTTTACAACATCGGCTCAAAGGCAAATTAGGCAAACCCAACATTGAAGTCTATAAAGACTATGGGAATTTGCCCAAGGTGGAATGTTACCCTAGTTTGCTAAACCAGGTCTTTATGAATTTACTAAATAATGCGTTAGATGCTCTAGAAAATAAAGAACCACCCCAATTAATTACGATTAAAACCCGCGCTTTTACTGTTGATAATTCCCAGTTAGAAACTACTGAGGATTCAGAAGGGGTAAAAAACTATGTCAGAATTTCCATTATTGATAATGGTCGAGGGATTGAGTAAACGGTGCAAAAGCGTCTTTTTGAGCCGTTTTTTACCACTAAACCTGTGGGCAAGGGCACGGGTTTAGGGTTATCGGTTAGCTATCAGATTGTGGTGGAAAAACACTCTGGTAGATTAGACGTGATTTCTGCTCCTGGGGAAGGAACAGAGTTGATTATAGAAATTCCCGTTAAACCAACCCATCATCCTGAACCACCTTTATTTGAGAAAGCATAATAATAATTATTATGTAGGGTGGGCAATGCCCACCTACAGGATGCTACAGGATTCAGGGTAAATATTCAGGGTAACTATTGATAATTCACCTTGGTATTTTAATTGGGATTCCTCCTTGATTTAAGGATTTACTTAAAGCGGTGATAATTTGCACTAATTCTGCTCCTAACCAGCCAGAGGAAATGGGCTGATTTTTGCTGGGTTGATTGGGATTTATTACGAGGTCAAGAAAGCGATCGCACACTAAGCGTAAAGGTTCTCCAGGGGACACAGCAATTACCTCAGATTTTTGCCCCACAGGTTGCCATGTTTCGTTATTTCGTTCTAAGAAACCATGCTGAATCATTAAGGGAGCATTCGGTGACATTTCATCAAAAATTAAAGTGCCTTGACTGCCAGCCACACAGAGACGCCTTTGCTTGTCAGGATTACACCAGCACAGATGAATCCGGGCTTCAAACCCACTAGGATAGGTCAGGTTTACGGTGACAAAATCCGCTAAACCTTGGGTAAATAATTTATTTTCTGTGGTTATTTCTTGAGAAATGTTGCTGTTAGCAGAATTTCCCGATCTTTCTAACCAAATTTTGCCCGTTGCTTGCACCTGAATCGGTGTTTCTCCTAGCCAAAAGTTGAAGATACAGATGTCGTGAATAGCTAAATCCCAGAGGGCATCAACATCCGATCGCACTGGGCCTAAGTGAGTTCGGGCAGCGTACCCATAACGCAATTTTCCCAAAGCCGCGATCGCCTCTTTGCCCCGTTGAACTGCCGGATGAAATAAATAAGTATGATCGACCATTAATTGCCGCTGTTTTTGTTCGGCTAAATGGCTAAGTTCCAGACATTCTTGCGGATCGAGGGTTAAGGGTTTTTCTGCTAATACATGATAGCCCTGATTTAAGGCATCTTTAATTAAACAATAGTGAGTAGAAGCAGGAGTGGCGATCGCCACCGCTTGAATTCCGGGCAGTTCTCGCACCTCTGCCCAATCTTTGGCCAAAACCACTGATGATAAATCTAAATTAAATTGCTGCTGAACCGCTGGCAATCTTTCCGGGTTTTGGTCTACTATTGCCACTACCTTTGTTAGGGGATTTTGGTAAAATTGGCGCACCAAATGAACGCCCCAGCGACCCACTCCTACCACCACAATGCCGATTTTATTTGACATTAGTTAATCTGCTCAATTTCTCAAGTTTTAACTGCGGTTTCTTAATTTGGGATTGACAAATTGATTCAATCCTTCGCCAAATAAAGATAAGCCCACCACCATGAAAGTCATAGTACAACCGGGGAAAAAAGCAGTCCACCAAATGCCCGTGGGTAGTGCTTCTAATGCTTGGCGCAAATCGTGACCCCATTCGGGAACTTCTTCGGGAACACCTAATCCTAAAAACCCTAAACCACCGAGGACTAAAATTGCATCGGCAGCATTCAGGGTAAATAATACAGGAACACTTTGAATCACGTTGAGAAATAGATAACGGGAAAGCACTGTCCAAGAACTTGCTCCCATTGCTTGGGCCGCTTCAATAAATAGTTCGGTTTTTACGCTTACCGTGTGATTTCTGACTACCCGATAATATTGGGGAATATAGGAAATACTTAAAGCGATCGCGGCATTAAAAACCCCTTTGCCTACCACAAATGCCAGGGTAATTGATAATAATAACCCGGGCAGAGTGTAAATGGTATCCATGATAAACAATAAGATGCGATCGACGCGACCACCAAGATAACCACTCAGCATCCCCAAAGGCACCCCAATTAACATACTTAAAGCCGTCGCTAAAATCACCACTTGCCACGCCACTCTACTCGCCATTAAAGTGCGGGAAAACACATCATAACCCAGGCGATTTGTGCCAAATAAATAATCAAATGATGGGGGCTGATGAATGGGATTACTCAAAAATTCTGTCGGGTCTTGTAACCATCCCCAAGATTGAAATAATGGGGAAAATAACGCAATCATTACAAAGAATAGGGTAATGATTAACCCCACCCACATAAACAGGAAATCTAGGCTAGGGCGGTTCGTTTGAGCTAAAATTTTGGGCAGTTTTAGTTTAGTTAAATTCATTGGGCAACCAGCAAAATTCTTTGGTGATTATAGCTTACGCTATTCAGGGATTAAATAGGTTATTTTTTGTCATTGGTTATTCGTTATTGGTTATTCGTTATTGGTTGCAAAAAACTATGTAGCAGATAACAAGTAACAGATAAAAAATATTAATTAATTAAGCTTTGAAGTAACACCGAATTAATAGTCAAGTCAAATTTTCATGGAATAAATTGGGCGGGTTTGCAGATGCCAACGAGAACAAGTAAAATAGAACAAATTCCTATAGCTTTATCATCAGGAGACTAAATTGAGTATTATTCTTTGCACTCAACATAAAGGAGGTGCTGGAAAAACAACATTGGCAGTTCACTTGGCAGGTTTTCTGGCAACTCAGCTAGGTCGTATTCTTCTAATTGATTGCGACACACAAAGAAATGCTTGGCTTTTTTATTTTCGTAGCAAGGCGCAGACACCTTTGCAACTGAAAGAGCATAGCAACCAATTATCAATTATTTGGAATCCCGATCGGGAGCCAATTCGACGCATAGCGGATACTCAAACTTACGATCACATTATTCTGGATATGAGTACACCTTTACCTGACACAGTTAAAGTTATAGTCGATAACTACCCTGACGTTGTGTTGATCCCTGTTAGCCAGCATCCTTGGGCAATTGAAGGTTTATCTGACACTTTACCAGTAATTTCAAAATTAGAGGAATTTGCCGGTTTTACTCCTGAAGTTGTAATTGTACCACTAGGATCATATAAACAAAAGATTAATGAAAAAATGCAAAGTATATCACGCTTGCCAAGTAACTACAATCTAGCAAATCGGATGAAAAACTTAAACAAAGAAGTAGATAGGGCTTTGGATGAGGGAAAGCTGATTTGGACTTATCCAGGTTTGGAAAATTTGCAGGAATATTTTAGCTCGCTTCTCAGTTAGTTTATGTGTAAAATAGGAGGTTATGATGACAACCAAAATTTATCGAGAACAATCAGCTAGAGAAAATGGAGCCGTAGACTATTTAGTTTCTTCTGGCTTACATAAACGTGATTCCGGTCTGAATGAGTCATCGGTAAAAGTTTATCTATCTGAAGATCAAAAACAGAAAGTAGAACAGTATTGTGACGTATTTGGTGTTTCTGTGAGAACTATGCTGAATTCTTGCATACAATACATCATTTTTTTCTCTAAAGAAAAAGGAGTTGAGGCAAAAGATTTGCAATATTATCCCAAGCGGTTAGGGTCTATTGGTTATGACCTGCTGCTCAATGCGGAAACATTAAGTAAACTTAAAGACTCAGGGGTGCAAGAAGTAGAGGAGGCCGCCAAATATGCTGTTGCGGGTATTAAAGTTTTATATGAAAAGAATTTGAATCTTAGAAAAAAAAGCTCTAATTGAGATAAAAATTGAAAAATGTTCAGAGATCCAACAACCTACTATCTGATCAAAGGGATTCTGCAAGCTGAAAATGATTCCAAGCAGAGGCTTGGTCAAAAGTTTGCAGATTGCCTTAATCTAACACCAGGGCCAGAAGGACCGGACGACGGTGTTGATGGTTCAACTTACTTTGAAGGCAAAAACATTCATTTTCAATCTAAATTAAGCAGTAAACCTTTAGATAAAGATGAAGCTCGTAAATATTACTCAGATATCAAATATCATCAAGCAGATGTAAGTATTATGTTATCTGGAGTGGGCTATAAAGAAACATTCAAAGAACGTCTTTATGGTCATCCAGATATTCATCAGGTTGTGATTCATCTATTAACTTTGCAAGATTTGTTTGAAAATACAGAAGCTTTTCAGAATGCTTTGAAATATCTTCCACCGCTGGAAAAATTAGAAGGAATTGTCAAATCACAGGCTGATTAGCTTGATGGAATTTTCGGATCTCCGGTTGAGTTTTTCATATATGATTGCCAATCTATCGTTAGTGCTTATTGGTTATTGGTTATGATTTATTAGTGTTTTTTCCAAATCACCAATAATCAATAACCAATAACTAATAACCAAGCAGAAGATTAAATCCCCTCAACATCGGGGGCTGAGGATATTTTATAGGTCAACATAACCTCTTTTTGCGTATAAGGGGCTAAGGTCAATGTCCAATGACAAAAACCATTTTCATCGGCGGTGATTTGCTCGGTGGTTTTATCCTTAATTACCTCTATCTTGACTTTTTCTAATTCTGAGACGGGCACCCGTTCAGTGGTTTTAATCGCTCTAGTTTCTGCGCCAATATTGGATAAAAATAGCTGAGTGGTGGTGGTGATACTTTTCCAACGAGTAATGGCGTTTTTTTCTGATTTTTTGGTTTGAGTGCGTTGCACTCGCATGGCGGCATCTGGCCCCCACCCCAGGGCAAATTTTTCCCCTGGGGCAATGAATCCCACAGAGGTTTTGCCGATTAATTCTGTGGTGCGTAATAAGTCTACGGGGCCGGCTAAAATCGGAAAATCGGCGCGATTAATTTGTTCGCTTTTGAGGACGACTTGCGGGACGATTTCTGGCATTAATATATATTCGATTTTTGCTTCGGATTCAAAGGTAAATAAGGGGACACGATAGGGACGACCATCAGAGGGAATGGTGGCTTTAGTGCCCGATCGCAATATGCGGACTTTTCCCCCATCATCCACCCCTGGTACGGTGATAGTATCGGGGCTAGGTTCACTGCCTAATCCGGGTTTTTCTATGGTGCGATCGCGTGTTTCGACAATAATTTTCTTCTCTATTTCTTGCAGACTTAACTCATCATCGGTTAATAGGGGTGGGTCGCTACCGAGAGAGGGTCGGGCGGTGGAAAATATTAAATCTACATTTTCCCAATCTTCCCCCGTTCTTTGCCAGACGCAGCCATCACATTTAAAGATCAGTTTAGGCTGTTCTCCTAATAATAACCGGGCTTGGTGCCACGGACGCCATAAAGCATTAGGAACTACATAATCTATGGCAATTTCATAGTCGCCCTCTGTGGGAATCATTAAGTCTATTTCCAGGTAAGTAATATAGACCCGATCCGGTCGGGATAAGCTGGCAAGGCGATGCTTTAAATCGTCGATTTGCTGTTGGATTTCGCTGCAAATCCGATCGCTGTTGAAACCTTCCAAGCGGCGATCGCGCAATTCCTGAAATAGAGTTTTGATTTGTTCCTGCCCACTACTCAGGTCAAAATTGCCCCAAATCGCATCTTGCATCCACTCAGAAATCCCCAGATTAAGAACTTTGTTGATTTCCTGGGCAAATTTATCATTTTGCTGCCGGTCTGCGACGATATTTGTCACCTCTTGGGTAAGCGATCGCAACTCCGCTTCTAACCGCTGAATTTCTGCTGGTTTTTCCGCTGCTTTAACAATCATTTCCCGACGGACTCGCACATCATCAATTCTGGCATTAGGATAGTCTCCAGAAAATTCTGCCCGTAGCGATTTATTCGCCATAATTGGTGAAACATTTTCCACCTTAACTCGCCACAAACCTGGGGTTAAGTTTATTTTACCCATACGCTGAACTAAAGCCCGGTCTTCTAACAATGTCACCGTAGCAACTGGTGCATCTAGGGTTAAATTTTTAATCTCTTTTAAGCTGGTTTCCATACTTGATTCTCTGGTTAGATCAAAAATATATTCTGTAGGTTTTTTATAATTTTGTGAAACAAAAATTTTGGTAATGTTGGGTTTCGTTCCTCAACCCAACCTACATTATACAGCGTTTTTCAGATTACTGAACCACGGTAGGGCGAAGCATGACCGTAGTAGGGGCGAAGCATTCCGGCAGTCAAGTTAATATTCCAAGCAGTAGGGGCGAATGGCCATTCGCCCCTACACTGCCGGAATGCTTCGCCCGTACAATATTCTAAGCAAAAAGATATCTGCGGTCATGCTTCGCCCCTACAGATATTTCTGGTTTATTCAATAGAAAATGGCTGTAGGCTTATTCCTCCCGACGGTTGCCCCCGATTAATTCGCGATCCACGGCTATTTTCAAAGTATATTGTACCGCCAGAGTTTTCTCTTCTCCGGGCGAGAGGTTTACCCACCAATGATACCCCCCTTCAATCGGTAAATCTCGTTCTGTTTGTGGATATTTTTCCCAAGGAGGAGAAACCGCATCAATGCTCACATCTACTTTAGCATCTTTGGCGGGAATAGGCACGCGATCGCGCACCTCAATTTTCGCATCTTTAGATAAGTTATTCACCAAATCAATTTTAATCTCATGGTGCAGTTCATTCACTCCTACCAAAAGATTACCGCCTCGGTTTTCTTTATAAGTAGTATTACGGGCAACTTTAATCGATTCTTCTACACCTAAACCTAAATCCATCTCCCCTTTCGGCGGTACAGTTTTAATCGTAGTCGATAACAGATATTCTCCATCAAGATAAACATCAGTTAGACCCGTTAATAAAGGAGATGGTAGGGGGTTACGGAGTTTAGCCATCCGAAAAACATCGGCAGCTTCGCGAGGAACTGTGACATAATAAATCTCCATTTCTGTGCCTTCTCCGGTCAAAGCTACGGAATGAAATTGCCCATCAGAGGCCACGTCTACGCGACCAGTTCCCGGATAAGCATAGTCAAAAGAACCGGCTACTTGTCGCACATTAATCCCCCCAGAGGGTAAGGGCTGATTTAGGCATTGTTTGGCTTGGTAAATAGCCAATTTTACAGGATCTATTACATCAAAGTTAACGATTAATTCTTGAGTTTGCAGAATTTCTAAATAGGTTTCTTGTTGTTGGATCAAAGATAATTTACCGCGCTGGTCCCGGCGATCGGGTGCAGGCATTTCCATCAAATTGTATGCGAGAATCAGCCGATTAATTTTCTTTTCTTCAAACATCAACGATTCTTTTACTAGGGATGCAGGCGAACTGATGTAACTTTCTTCTAATACATCTGCTTCTACATCTTCTATTTTTGCTTGTCGTCTCATTTTCCACATCGACAGAGGAGATGGCGCAGGTCGGGGACACATATTCACATCGGGAGGATTATAATCTGGTCGATCGCCTAGTAAATTCATCTCGAAAGGATTATCATTTGTAGATGCTTTTTTATGGCTAATTTTTGCCGGTCGATCGTCAGGTTTTCGTTCTAAGGGTTCCTGTTGAAATTCTGCAAATTCTGACTCTTCTGCTAGATCAAATTCATCGGCGCTAAAATCCCCGTTTTCCAGAGGCGATACTGCCATAGGACTTGGGGGTGGAATCATGGTTTTTATTTGGGGGATAACTTGATCGGATAATGTTGGTTGTGAGAAGCCGCGATCGTAATCTTCAAATAACAATTCTGCCCCCACTGGAGGAAGTCGCCAACCGGATTTTTGCGGCGTTGGTTGCGCCCGACCAAGACGTAAAGAAGGCAACTCTGGCAAGTCACACCACATCATTGGTTGCGCTGTAGAAAGTTCCAGAGAAACTCCGTTCCAGTCTTCCCCAGTTTTCTGACAAATTAATGCCCGCATCGCAATTGTGGCGGTATTGGCAACTGTATCTAAACGACAAATATAAGTCGGAGTCCAACGAGTGCCGGGGACAAAATATTCTAGGATTAATCGTTGGCAGGATAGGGGTTGGTTTGAGTCAATTTCTGGATAAGTTAGGCGAATAATGGCGATTTTTCTCAACTCATGGGGTCGGGCTTCTTTGGCAGAAGATGCCCGCGATTGTTTCTCTAATAAATCGTTGAGATTTTCTTGGGCTTGGCGTAATTTTTCCCGAATTTCTCGCTGTTCTTGCATCCGATCGCGTATTTGTTGGTTCTTATAATTGGCGATCGCCATTCGCATCATCGTTGGGGACGGGGGAGGCGCTTTTTCTCCCTCACCACTAAATCTTTGGGGAATTTCTATTCGAGAAATAACTTTAATTTCATGGTCAATCACAGTCAGCAATTCCTCTAATTGTTGCACCTCCGTGCGGGCGGTAGAAATCTCTGCCTCTAGGGGAAATGCTTGGGTTTCGGTCTGCGGGGGAACCCCTAAACCAATCCGCACATCAGTGGCGATCGCGGCAAAGGCACTATTTCCAGAATCGCTTTCCACCCGGACTCGCACGCTACTATCATCCAAAGCTAAAGGTAAACCGGGAATTTCCACTACTTCATTTCTATCAGCTAACTCAGCCACCCGCGACACCGTTGCCCCGGCAGCATAGAGTTTTACGCGATCGATTTTAGAATTTAGTTGCTGATAATTTATTTGCATGGTAATTGATAGCCTATTTTTAATTTTTTGGCTGATTCTATTTTAATAGGGTATTTTAGGCGGCTTCCATTCTTGTCTTTGGCCTTAACCTTTGGCCTTAACATTGATAAAAAGCCTTGGTTTTACCTAAACTTACCGGCAAGGTAACTGAATAACAAACTCACTTCCCACCCCGATCGCCGAAGTGAAACTTAACTTTCCTTGGTGATTTTTGGTGACAATTTGATAGCTATTAGGTAATCCCATGCCGGTCCCTTGACCTACAGGCTTGGTAGTAAAAAAGGGATTAAAAATATTCGCTTGCACCTCTGGAGTCATGCCGATCCCATTGTCTTTAATTGAAATCGATACCCAATTAGATGCATCAATAGCTGTGGTAATGGTAATTATGCCAACATACTCATAATTTAGATCAATTAGATCAAATTTTTGTCGTTCCTCTATGGCTTGAATCCCATTGATCAACAGATTCATAAACACCTGGTTTAACAAGCCAATATAACATTCAACCAGAGGTAACTTTCCATAGTTTTTAATCACTTTGATTTCCGCATTTACCCCTCCACCATTCAAGCGATTGTGTAAAATTACCAGAGTGCAGTCCAGATTTTCATGCAGGTCTACTTCCTTTAAATCGGCTTCATCTAAGCGAGAGAAGATCCGCAGAGACTTGACAATATCCCGAATGCGCGATGCACCATTTTTCATAGAATCGATGATTTTAGGGAAATCTTCGATAATGAAATCTAACTCGATTTCTTCGCTGAAATCAGTAATTTCTTCCCCTGGATTAGGATAGCAATCTTGGTAAAGCTGAATCAGTTCTAGTAAACTCTGGGCATATTCTAATGTGGGGGTTAAGTTACCATAAATAAAGCTTACTGGGTTATTAATTTCATGGGCAACCCCGGCAACCAACTGCCCTAAACTGGACATTTTTTCCGCTTGAATTAACTGAATTTGCGTTTCTTGCAGTTCCCGATAGGCGAGTTGGAGTTCTTGGCTTTTGGCTTGGGATTCTTGAAGCAGGGATTGTAGCTGGGCTTCAGCCTGTTTGCGGTCTGTAATCTCAAAATTAACCCCAATCATTTTTTCGGGATTCCCCTCGGGGTTTCGCAGCAGCAGACCAAAGGCTTTAATAAAATGGATGCTGCCATCAGGATGAATCACCCGAAATTCCGTATCAAATTCGGCTTGACCCAAAACCGTTTGGCGAATTAAACTTTCCGATGCCTCTCGGTCATCGGGATGCAGTCCCGTTGACCAAATTTCGTAAACTAATCGGGTATTAGACTCCGGGTTGACCCCATACAGTTCATACATCCGATCGTCCCAAATCAGGGTGTTTTCGATGATATTCCATTCCCAACAGCCAATCGCTCCAGACTTGAGGGATAATGACAACCGCTCAGAGATTTCGTTCAGTTGGGCTTCCGCTTGTTTGCGCTCTGTAATATCGGCAATAATTGACCAGACATATTGCTGTCCATCTGCCCCCGTGACTATCATCCCCGTCAGTTCCACGGGTACGCGATCGCCGTTTTTGCGAATATATTCTTTTTGGTAAGGGCCGTATCGCCCAATGGTCTTGAGTAATTGAATTTGTCGGTTTTGCGGCTGGATGTATTCCGAGGGAGTTAAATCCCAATAACTCAACTGATTTAATTCTGCCAAGGTATAGCCGGTAATGTTCAAAGCGGCTGGGTTGGCTTCGGTGAATTTACCCTGCATATCATTTAACACAATTCCCAAAGGAGATAGGTCAAACAGCGATCGCAGTTTTTCCTCATTCGCTCGCAGGGTCGCCTCCGTTTGGATGCGATCGGTAATATCCCTAGCAGCGGCATAAATTAACGATCCGCAAGGATTCGCCAGCCATTCAATATAACGATAACTGCCATCTTTAGCTCGATAGCGATTCACAAATTTCAGCACCCTATCCCCATGCTCTAAATCTGACATCTTGGCCAGAGTGGGGGCAACATCATCAGGGTGGACAAACTCTAAAAAAAGCCGACCTGCCAATTCCTCAACGGTGTAGCCCAAGCTAGTTTCCCAAGCCCGGTTCAGGCGGCGAAAACGACCTTCGGCATCAGCAATACAGAGTAAATCCAGGGAAATGCTAAAAAATTGCTCCAGTTCTAATTCCGCCGTTTTGCGATCGGTAATATCCATCTCGGTGCCGAAAATCCCCACCACTTCACCATCTCTAACCTCAAGCTCAAGGCGAGCATTCACATAGCGCATTTCCCCATCGGGACGAAAGACGCGATAGTCAAAACTTTGGGGCACACCTTGCCTCGCTTCTGTCAACCTCTGTTGCCAAATGGTGCGATCTTGCGGGTGCAATTTTTTCAGATATTCCTTAAACGTTGGTTCTCCTTGGTCTGGGTTCAGGCCAAAGATGCGGAAAACCTGTTCAGACCAAGTGATTTTTTGGGTTGCCATATCAAAATAGGTATAACCCAACTGAGCCACTTCCTGAGCTTTTTGGAGTTGTTGAGTCAGTTCCCGTAAGGCCAGTTCCGCCGTTTTGCGCTCAGAAATATCGTGATGGATGCCGATAAACCTGACCGGCTGACCTTGTTCATCGCGTTCAATAATTTGCCCTCGGTCTAAGATCCATTTATACGACGCATCTTTGCACCGCATCCGATATTCATTCTGATAAACTGGCGTTTTTCCTTGGATGTGGGCATCAATCTTTGCATAAGCCTCTTGGAGATCCTCTGGATGTACCAGACTTTCCCAGACTGGTAGGCGATTTTCAATTTCATCTTCTTTGTAGCCCAGCATCGCTTTCCACTGCTTGCTAAAAGCCACCTGATTGGTTTGCGGGTTCCAATCCCAAGTGCCAATATTCGCCGCTTCTAGGGCCAGTTGTAACCGCACATGATTTTCCCGCAGCGCTTGATCCGTCGCTTTTTGGGCGGTAATATCCTGAATATAGCCATACCAGATAGTGCTGCCATCGAGTTCTCGCTGGGGTGTGGCGTGACCGATCGCCCATAACAACCGGCCATCGGGATGACAGATGCGATATTCGCAATGCCACGGGTTGAGGTGGGTGGCTGAGTCAACAATCGACCGCTTGAAACTGGCTAGGTCATCGGGATGAATCATGGCCAAAAGGGGGGTAGCGTCCTCCCTGACCGCTTCTGGTGCGACCCCATAAATCTCTTGCAACCCCTCGCTGAAGTATGGGAAACAAGACCGGCCATCGAGATGCAACGTCAACTGGTAGATCGCCCCAGGGATATGCCGAGCAATTTGTTGCAGGCGATACCGTTCTTCATCGGTTTTCTGCATCGCCTCCAGGCTGTCTGGGTGGGACGGCGGTGGGACAGCGGTGGTTTGTGCCAGGAGATTTTCCAACACCTGCACCCGGTCTTCTGCCCGTTTGCGGGCGGTGACGTCCCGCCACATTAATAGGTGATAACCGGAGATTACCTTAGCCTTTGCGGTGTATTCGACTTCATACACTTGGCCATCGGTTCTAATCAACTGAAATTCCCCCTTGTCTTGACCTTGGTCAAGAAACTGCTGCCAAGCCGAGGCAAAGTCAAACCCTTGGAAGGTAAAATCCCTGAGATGACAACCGATCAGGTTGCAACGGGGCAATCCGAATAATTGACAGGCAGCGGGGTTAGCATCAAGATAATTACCTCGATCATCGGCGATCGCCCACGCATCGAGGGCAGCGTTAAATAGGGTTTCAAATACGTGGGGATCTTGAAGCAGAAACGGAGAAACATGATCAGACACAGCTTTATTTTAATCAGTTCACTTGAATGAATTCAAAAGTCAAAGAGAAAATTGACTGGATCCGTGAAAATACGGCAAGTAAAATATAGTTCCGGTAAATAAAATGTCTTATATTATATATCCTTAATCAAGCTGATGCCAACCCCCGCGAAGGCGGGGGCAGGCGCCGATGACCAAAATTTAACATTTTTCTCACCCATCACCCATGATTTTAGGGCGCCCGATGGGAGGGCGGCGATCGCCGCTAACTCTTAAACACAGTCTTTATTTCCGTTGATAAATCGTCTCCAGGACAAGCGCTAATTCATCGCTAATTATCGGCCAAATAATTTTCCCGGACAATCAGAGCAAACGAGGCTTTTCTGTCGTTGTTCTCGGTTCTCTGCCTCTCTATGGTTGTGGCCAAAAAATCTCTTAAAGCCGAGCGCTCTTGATATCCTGAAACTAAATTTATTGTTACGTTTTGTTAAAAAAATCCGATATTTTATCAGGTGCGATCGCTACACCATTAAAATTGAATCGTCAAAATCTTAAAATCGCCATCAAATACTTTCTTAACTTATGGTTAATTAAACCTTATATCCATCCAATTAAGGTAATATTATCTTTTTTTTGGGGGAATAATTACTGAATTAATTAACTTAGTTAAATAAGCGATTAAAGCAAGTACAACTCACGCCAATATTTCTGACATTGAAATATGACTGAACAAACATTATTGTGTCCAGAATTGCGTCCAGAAAATATCCTGCTAAAACCGGGCAGTTTATGGTCTAAAATTCAATTCCAAACCAACTATGCCATAAGTTGTGGGGCATTGCAATCAATTCCCACGGAATGCGAGTTAATCAATCAAGAGGGCATTGATTGGATCGTGAGAATTTTAGCCAACCTCGTCCGCAAAGATAAAGCCAAGAAAAAACAACAGAAAAAACAACAGAAAACCGGCAAAGAGTTTAACCCTTTTCTGCCTTATGAGCAAGATTTATTTGTCTGTGATATTTCTCCGACCCACTTATGTTTATTGAATAAATTTAATGTGGTTAACCATCACCTGCTGATTGTCACGCGAGAGTTTGAAGACCAGGAAAATTGGTTAACTTGGGCGGATTTTGTGGCAATGTGGGCTTGTTTAGCGGAATTTGATGGACTGATATTTTATAACGGCGGCAAAATCGCTGGGGCAAGTCAAAAACATAAGCATTTACAACTCGTCCCATTGCCCCTAGGGACAGGCAGAGGCAAAATTCCCCTGGAACCCCTATTGCCATCAGCCAATAGTCCAGGATCGCTCCTGCGAATCGCGGATTTGCCCTTTGTCAATGGGTTCGCCCGCATGGATCCTAACTGGGTCAATTCCCCCGTAGATGCCGCTGCCCCGACCCTGGAATGTTATCGCACCTTATTATCGGCAGTCGGCTTACTCACGGAAGAAAATCAGCCAAGTCCGCAGCAGTCTGGGCCTTACAATTTACTGGCAACAAGGGAATGGATGCTGATTGTGCCGCGATCGCAGGAAGAATTTCACGGCATCTCCATCAACTCCTTGGGCTTTGCGGGCGCCCTGCTGGTTCGCAACGCCGAACAAATGCAACTCCTCAAAGAAACCGGCCCCATGACGGTCTTAAAAAAGGTCGCCGTGCCCATTTAGGCGGATGGGGGAGCGGGTTCTCCCGCTCCAATACACCTCTTTATTCCTAAAACGTTCCCATTGGTGGCATGGTAAAACCTGTTAATTTTTGGTCGCGTTCTTGATCCGTTAGTCCTTTACTTTGTGCTAAGACGCCAAAATTACCCAGACCCATTGGATCAATTAATTGATGCAGCACTTCTCGCCGTTGTAATGCGGTGACAATATCCAGTCCGGGAGTGGTGGATATGGCGGCAATGCGATCGCCCAGCCCCAAAGCCATTAAAAATAATCCTTGCTTAGTAAAGCCGATATTTTCTAAACCCCATTGCTGCCCATAACGCTCCAAGGCGGTAAAATTCACATGGGCAGTAATATCCTGTTGGCCTACTAAAATATAGGGATTGTCATGGTAGCGATGCTGATAATAACATTGCAAAGTTCCCTGATGTCGAGAAGGGGCGTAATAGCGATCGCCTTCATAGCCATAATCAATGGTTAACAAATAACCCCGCTTTAACCGTTGGCTCGCTTCCCTTAACCAATCTAACGCCGCTAAATTCACCTCACTGCGATAGCCATCCGGGTACTTTACTCCCAGAAAATTTAACCCTAACTCATTAAAATATTCGGCAATTTTTGGGGTAGAAAGTTCTCCCAATACCTCCACAAAATTTAGTTCACCATTAATTTCTGACATAGTCACATAAATTTCCTTAAATTTCCCTCTATCTATAACAAATTGATGCACAGGAAAAGCATCGACCAATTCATTAGAAAAACAACAACCGATGATTGAATCCGGTTCGATTTCTGCCCAAGAACACCAGCGGAGGACATTCGCCAAATCGCCTGTAAACCGAACTAACCGTTGTTCTTGAAACTGGCGCATCGCCGGAGAATTTTCTATAATAACATAATCTAAACACTGAAAAAAATCGGGATATTTATACTGTAAATAAACCAGCACATCTCCCGCAATTAATCCCTGACCTGCCCCCATTTCTACCAATTGAAACCGCACCGGACAGCCCAAAATTTGCCACATTTGCCAAAACTGTTCCGCCAGCATTTCCCCGAAATCCGAGCATAAATGGGGAGAAGTCGCAAAATCACCCCCAGCGCCAATTTTTCCCGCCCCCGTCGTATAATAACCATAAGCGGGATGATACAGCGCTAAATTCATATACTCAGCAAAAGAAATTCTTTTTTGCTCACTTGCCTGAATTTTCCGGGCAATTTCTTCACATAAATTAGGATTACTCATATTTTTTAATCAATTAGTAGGGTGGGCATTGCCCACCAATTATTACTTATTATTACTTATTTTTCACCACAAAGACACAAAGGACACGGAGAAATTTTTTCTATGTGCTTATCTCTGTGCTTCTTTCTCTCTGTGCTTCTCTGTGTCTTTGTGGTAAAACATTTTATTTCATCGATCGCGAAAAAATATCGATAAAATTGCTCATAAAAATAGGGACAGTTTATTGTCCCTATTTTTGATAAGTTTTAGCCAGATATATTAGCGATCGACTGAACCCATAATCACATCGATACTACCGAGAATAGCCACAATATCGGCCACCTTATTTCCTCGCAATAAATCCGGTAAGATTTGCAGATTATTAAAATCAGCCGCCCGAATCTTCCACCGCCAGGGGAACACATTATCGTCACCGATAATATAGATCCCTAATTCCCCTTTGCCGCTTTCAATCCGCACATAATGTTCGCCAGCGGGAATTTTAAACGTGGGGGCAATTTTCTTACCCATAAACTGATAGTCAAAATCACTCCATTCAGATTTTGGCCCCCCTGCCATCCGTTTCGCCTCTAAGTTTTCGTAGGGGCCGCCGGGAAGGTTTTTCAGGGCTTGGCGAATAATTTTCACCGACTCCCGCATTTCCCCAATCCGCACAAAATAACGGGCTAAACAATCGCCCTCTTTTGCCCATTGCACTTCCCAGTCCAGATCGTCGTAGCATTCATAGTGGTCTACTTTGCGGA
Source organism: Planktothricoides raciborskii GIHE-MW2 (assembly GCF_040564635.1). NCBI lineage: Bacteria > Bacillati > Cyanobacteriota > Cyanophyceae > Oscillatoriales > Oscillatoriaceae > Planktothricoides > Planktothricoides raciborskii. Next base: position 6,925,155 of record NZ_CP159837.1, on the reverse strand, counting down.
GATCCCATTTCACCCCGGAAGCACGCAGCATTGGCCCAGACAGTCCCCAGTTGATCGCCTCTTCGCGAGTAATCACACCGAGTCCTTCAATCCGACGACGGAAAATGGGGTTATCGGTAATCAGGCGCTCGTATTCATCGATTTTGGGGTCGAAATAGTCACAAAAATCTTCGCATTTGTCCACCCAACCATAAGGCAGATCGGCGGCAACCCCACCAATGCGGAAATAGTTATTGTTGATTAAGCGCTGACCTGTGGCGGCTTCCCACAGATCGTAGATGAATTCCCGCTCCCGGAAAATGTAGAAAAATGGAGTTTGGGCACCCACGTCCGCCAAAAATGGTCCTAACCACAGCAAGTGATTGGCAATCCGGTTTAACTCCAGCATAATCACCCGAATATAGCTGGCCCGTTTGGGGACGGGAATGTCCGCCAGTTTTTCTGGTGCATTCACGGTGACGGCTTCGTTAAACATCCCCGCTGCGTAATCCCAGCGGCTGACGTAGGGAACAAACATGATGTTGGTGCGGTTTTCGGCGATTTTTTCCATGCCTCGGTGCAAATAGCCCAAGACTGGCTCGCAATCCACCACATCCTCACCATCCAGGGTGACAATTAACCGCAACACCCCGTGCATTGAGGGATGGTGTGGCCCCATGTTGAGAATCATGGGTTCGGTTCTGGTTTCAATCATTGACATAACTGTGGCCTTTTCCCCTTGAGACAGATTTGGGCTGCCGCCCCAGTTGAGATTTTTGCTGTTTTGTCAAAACCCGATAGGTCGCGTCTGGACAAAAGCTCACCAAAGGCACGGCAGATGGATCAAAAATATTCGGTTGCAAGTATCTCGATCATTATAAAGTTTGTTGTGAACTGCCCAACGTGCCGACTCGGTAGATGGATAGAAAAATCTTTGAGGATCGATTAGGGATGCGTAAATAGTGCAGGGGGCCGCCATCGGTGTGCGGGGTTTAGGGGCGCAAGCATTGCGCCCCTACAAAGGTCAACAGTTAACAAATAACAAATAACAAATAACAAATAACAAATACTACTCGTTCGGTGCGAACCGCTATCTCAACAGATATAACAGAGAAGGCAAAACTATTTTTCCCGATTTGTTTACAGTACAAATTTTGTATTGACAAGGCGGCAATTGGTTTGCCATGTAAGATGCGTAATGTATTTCTGTAGTGTAGTTTAGCGAGGAGTCTCATTTAAGGATGTTTGATTGTATTATTGTCGGCGCAGGGCCTGCCGGGGGCAGTGCTGCTTACCATTTGGCGAAGAAAGGACATTCTGTGTTAGTCCTGGAAAAAGAATCTCTGCCGCGATATAAGCCTTGTGGGGGGGCGGTGTCACCACAAGTTGCCCAGTGGTTTGATTTTGATTTTAGTCCGGCGATTTCCCTGAAAGTGAAGCATCTTCGCTACACCTGGAGTAATGAAGACCCGGTGGATTTAGAGGTGACGAGTGCAGAACCAATTTGGATGGTCAAGCGGGATGTGTTTGACCAGTTTTTAATCGACCAAGGGAAGGGTCAAGGGGCTGAGGTTCGGGATAATACGGCGGTGACTGGGGTGGCCTTTAAGAATGGGGCTTGGGAAGTGGCGACGAGTAAGGGGCCGGTGACAGGTCGTTATTTGATTGCTGCTGACGGCGCTTCTGGGCCGATGAGTAAGTTGTTGGGCTTTAAGAAAGAGGTGAAACGCCGTTTGGCGGTGGGCCTTGAGGTGCCTTTAACTACGGGGGTGCAAAATTCGCCGATTAATTTTGATTTTGGGGAAGTGAAAAATGGTTTTATTTGGAATTTCCCGAAGGCGGATGGCTATTCTTTGGGAACGGCGGCTTTTATTGGTGGAGATGTGAAGAATCTGCCGGAAATTTTGCAGAAGTATGCCACTAATTTGGGTTTGGATCTAACTAATGCTAAACAGTATGAGGCAGAGATGGCTTTGTGGGATGGCGATCGCACTTTGCATACCCAAAATGCGGTGTTAGCTGGGGAAGCGGCGGCGGTGGTCGATCCCTTTACTGCTGAAGGAATTCGCCCTTCTATGTTTAGTGGGATTAAGGCGGCAGAGGCGATCGCGGCTGCCTTAGCCGGTGACAGCAACGCCCTGGAAAAATACACCGAAATTATGAAAGAAGAACGGGGCAGTGATATGGTTTGGGCGCAACGGATTGCTGGCGCATTTTTCCGCTTGCCGAAAATTAGCTACAAAGTCGGGGTGAAGAAACCCTCTGCCACCACAAAAATGGTGGAAATTCTCTGTGGAGAATTACGCTATTCAGAAGTGGTGGACGTGGCGGTGAAAATGCTCACTAAAGGCGTCTTCGGTGGGGGTTAATTTAATGTTTGATTGATGCGAAAAACCGGTTTTTTTTGAGGAAAAATCCGGTTTTTTTATTTGATTTTGCATTTAGACTTACAGGGTTTTTCAGATTAATGAATTACAAATTTTCGTAGGGGTGAAGCATGACCGCAGGTAAGGGCGAAGCATACTCTTCGAGAAGGCTTCGCCTACGGGTAAAAAATCTTGGTTTTGACCATTAAGATTTTCCCCAGAATGCTTCGCCCCTACACCCCATAAACCCTACATATATCTGTGGTTTATTCAGTAGAAAAACGCTTTAATTTAAAATCAGATATTTGGCGTCAGGGGGCATTTGCAATGTTACTTTGTTTCCCTGACGCTGGAGTTCTGCTTGCCCTCTGGCTAACCCGTTCATGTCTAATACTGTTGCTTTGGTAATTTTGGGGTTGTTGACGGTAATGGTTAGGTTATTTTCCGCGATCGCCCACGGGGCCTCACCGTAGCTGATTACCTCAAACCCTTGCAATTGCTGACCGTTTTTGTCTTCCCAGGTGACGGCTTTTTCTGTCCAACCGTGAGGACGGGCGACGGTTCCTACTTGAATTAATATTTTTTTAGAGGTGGCAATGGGTCGATCATCCATTGATACCGCGATCGCCGTGGCGTAGTTATTGCCAGAAATAATCGTGATATCTCCTAATTCAAAGTTGCCGATTTGTCCCAAAAAGCCGGTGACTCCTTGGGCTTTGGGGGCATTTAAGGTGGCAATGCCTTTGCCATAGTCCCACTGGATCTCCCCGGTTTGCGATCGCACCACTTTGGCTTTTTCATCAATATATTGATCCAAGTTCATCGCCTGACTTTGGCTGGGGTCAGCATTATAAGTCACTTCTACGGGGCCGACCAAAAAGGCGAGGGGATGAATTGAGTCAGATCCCCGGTTTTGTCCCAGGGATCTAGCGGCTTCTTGGTCGCGGTTGGGGTCAAAGCCGGAATTTTCCCCAATTATGGGCGATCGCCGCTGCCACAAATCATCCAGCGATCGCTTTTCGGCCACCACCACTGGCGCTGTTTGGATATAATTTTGACGATACATTAACGCCGCAGCGGGAAAATTGCCCAACAACTCTGGGGTATTAATCACCCATTTTCCAATGGACGGCTTAAACCCATTTGCCGAAGAAGGTTGACGCCATTGGGGTTCTTTCATGGAAAACCAATAGAAAGCATCCACCCCACCGAGGGACTGATAAATACTGACTAAAAAAGGCGCTTCTGACTGATAACCCAAAGGGGGCACCCAAGAACTTTCAGGAATAATCATGGGATAACCTGCTACTTGTTTTAAATTCGTGGGCAAAGAACTGGGGTCAAATAACACCGAACGGTTAATAAATTTATCCCCATTCACGATCGCCCAGCCCGAAAATTCCCCCCAATGACCGCCGCCATCATAATAACGATTTACGCCCATCACCTCACTGGGAGTATAAGAATAGCGTTCGGCATCATTTAGGGTCAGAGAATTGGCGGTTTTCCAGTTACCGGCATTAATTAACTGTTTGGCGCCGATTTCTTCTCGCAAAAATCGCACCATTTCCTGATTAAAATTATGCATGGTTTCTGTCCAAAACTGGGTTTGGTCTGCCAAACGTTTGGCTTTACCACTGTTCGGCTTTTGTTCTTGGGTCATTTCCCAAATGTGATAAAAGCCTACTCGACCATTGTTAAAGTCATCGCTTTCTATTTTGGCGTTGTTCCATGCTTTTGAGGCTGCGGCTAAAGAACCATATTTTTGCTTTAACCATTCGCCAAATTGACCGCTGAGAATTTCTCGATCGCGACCTTGAATACTTTCCACTGTCCAAAATAATAAGGAATCCTCGTTTTGCAGTTGAATAATGGCCACAGCCGGGTCATCTTTTAAGGCAATTCCTGTATAGGGATTGACTGGTTCAAACAGCGATCGCAGCCATCCTTTATAAGCCGCTTGTAACTCTGGATCAAAAAATAACAAACCCTGCATCGATTCACTATCTCTGGGAATGCCCCAGTTGGGTTTTGCCTTGACTGGCATGGCATAGTATGGGGAAATGGTCATATATATTCCCTCTTGTTTCATTCCCGCCACAAATTGCCAAAGTTGATCCCTAGCTTTTTCGTCAATATCTGTTAGTTTTGATTCTTCATTTTTGGCTTGAATTTGTCCATGCCAACGCACTAAATTAACCCCTCGTTTGGCTAAAAAACGCGCTTGGTCGGCGATCGCTTCTTTACCTTCTCTCCAACTATCAGAATTGACTGCCCAAAATCTAATCGGTACACCGTCCCCTTTGACAAAATTTCGACCATCAGGCGATCGGCGAATAAACCCCGATTCACCGGCTATTTTTTCATTGAGAAACCGCAAATCTAATAAGGCTTGATTATTATAAGTATCCGGTTCCGGTGTAAATGCCCAGGTTCCTGCTTCCGTCACCGTTACCGGGGTGGAACGGACGGGTTCAGAAGATACGGAATTTAGGGGCGATCCCCCCGTGGTCGCCCTGGTGCAGGATGTCACCAATAATAGTAAAGCCAGAAAGCTGGGAGAAAGTTTCCCTAGGGGGCGATCGGGTTTTTTTAGTATCATTGAATTTTTCCAAAAAAATTTAGCTAAATATGGTAATATTTTAGCATTGTCAGGGCAAAGCATTCCGGTATTAGATCCTTAATTTCAGAAACCGGGTTTCTTGTAGAGATTCCCCGAAAGTGGTCGCCCATTGTCCCAGAAACCCGGTTTCTCCTGCGGTCATGCTTCGCCCCTACAAAATTGGGGTCAAAAACCACATCAAACTTTACTTATTTATTAACAATTATGGGACAGTTAGAACGCCTAGTAATGATGGCAGAAGATCAGCTAACGGAATACAGCACCACCGCCAGAAAAATCGAAAAATTGCGGCGAAAAATTGGTCTTTCTGTCCCGATCGCGGAACAAAGGAAAGTCAAAGCCCAACTGATCGAAGAAATGCCCACAGATTTATTTAGTCGCATTCTGGAACACCAACGGCAAACGGTGGCATTACCTTTTTGGGGCATTGCGGGACTGGGATTATTATTTGGCATTTCTATGACTCAGCCGTTAGATTTTATTGCGACGGGAGTGGGGGGATTTATTGCTATTAAAGTGCAACAGATGGGCTGGAAATTACAAGCGAAACGATTAGTGATTCAAACTTTAGAAGAAATTGAGCAAGAACTGCAAAATCCCATGAGTTAATCCGTAGGGGCGCAAGCATTGCGGGCGCAAATTCTTAGGCTGGGCAAATTTTTGCCCACCCTACACCCTACACCCTACACCCTACACCCTACAAATACAGATTTTATTTTATCGCCACCGCAAAATAAACCGCGATAAACATGAAAATAAAGGCAACCAAATAATTCCATTTCAGACTTTCACCCAAAGTGATTACGGCAAAGCCAATAAACACCATAATAGAAATAGCTTCTTGGATGAGTTTTAACTGGGTGGCGGTAAACTCTCCATAACCAATCCGATTTGCCGGGACTTGAAAGCAATATTCAAAAAAAGCGATGCCCCAACTGGCTAAAATCACAAAAAATAATGATTGATTTTGCAAAAACTTGAGGTGTCCATACCAGGCAAAAGTCATAAATAGATTAGAGATGGTCAGCAAAAGTACCGTGAGCATAGTAATTTGTCCGAGAATTGAATCTATCTTAGTATAGATTTCTCGCAGTTTTTTTAGTCCAGGGATGGGAAGGGCAAATTAGGAAAATTAGGTTAATATTTCTTCATTTTTTATCTCTCTTAACCGAAAAAATGCTATAGCCAGTGTTTAGGATACGACCGATCTTCAGCGAGGTTATTGAAAACAACGGCACACAACAGAAGAATCATCGATCCCTCAAATGTTGGCACGATTAAAAATTCCCAGTCAGGCTTTGTCATCATAATAACTAAGGCAACGGCTCCCGAAGGCGGATGTAACGTTCCGGTAAGCTGCATCAGTCCGATCGCCGTAGCTACAGCCATCCCCATTGTCCAGGGAGCAGAACCGAAAATATGCAAAATGCTGAGGCTAATAAAGGCTGATAAAAGATTACCCCCAATGAGATTGCGCGGTTGCGCCAAAGGGCTGTCAGGAACGCCAAAAATTAAGACGCTGGTAGCCCCAAAGGGAGCCATTAGTAAGGGAGAATTGGTTTTGACGGAAAGGTAAGATGTGGCAGCGATCGCGCAGAAACTCCCCAACCAACTCCAAAAAATATGTTTGTGATGCGGTCGATCCATTGGACAAGTTAACGGTACAGACCGCCATTTCCCGAACAGCTTGAAGCAATAAGTTTCCCATTTCAACCGAATTTTCTGATATTTCCACATGAGTATATTTGCCGATGATTGACAACGAATTGGCCTTGATATCAGTATATGGTGACAATCAGGGAAAAACCACTAAAACGTATCTAACTATACAGAAAATTTTAATCAGCGCGATCGGGTTTAGTTATACGGATGCGGCGATCGGGCAAAAATAACATTCGTAGGGTGGGCAAAAATTTGCCCACCCTACACCCTACTTAGGAATATGAGCTATATTATGAGATGTAGACTCCGGGAAAATTCTATGGCTCCCATAGTGAGTTACGACCCCGGCGTAGGTAGAAAAAATTGTTCGTCAAACAGAAAAAAGTCCGTTTATAAAGTAAACGGACTTTTCTCTGTTAACCTGGTCTTTTTAAAGCTTTAGGAACTTTGGCATAAACCTCGGATTTATTACCAGATTTTTTCCCTGGTTTTTGACTCGATCGCCGAGAATCATGCCGGGATAATGCCCCTTCATAGATGCGTTTATTCTCATCGGCAGATTTAAATAAATCTACTACAGGCTGAGGATAATCAACGCCAATTATGACGTTAAATCGCTTTTGCTGGTCGGGGGAAAGTTGCCAGGGTTCATGGATTTTATCCGGGGCAACTTTTGCTAGTTCGGGCAACCAATGTTTGACATATTCTCCGAGGCGATCGTAGTCTTTGGATTGTTTGATAATATTAAAAAAGCGGAAGCCCCGCGCATCATTGCCCACTCCAGCGGTATAATTCCAGTTGCCGTAGTTGCTACAAACATCATAATCAATTAATAACGATTCAAACCATTCGGCGCCCATTTGCCAATTTATGCCTAAGTTTTTGGTGAGGAAACTTGCGACATTTTGCCGTCCGCGATTTGACATAAATCCGGTGGCAGCAAGTTCTCTCATATTGGCATCTACGAGAGGAAATCCGGTCATTCCTTGCCGCCATAAATCAAATTTTTCCCAGTCTTCTTGCCAAGGAATATCTATTCCTTGTAACCCGCAAAGATAAAATATTTTATTCCCATGTTTGGCGCCAATAAAGCGGAAATAATCCCGCCAAAGGAGTTCAAAAACTAGCCAGTATGTCGAATCGTTTTTGATGCGTTGCTGTTCATATTTTTGGACTTGCTCATAAATGTAACGAGGGGAAATGCAACCCATTGCTAACCAGGGAGAAAATTTAGAGGAGTAGTCAGCCCCTATCATTCCGTTGCGGGTTTCTTTATAAATTTTTAAGCAATCTTTTTCCCAAAAATACTGTTTTAATCGGGCGATCGCTTCGGTTTCACCGCCTTTAAATTGCAGGACAGACCGGGGAGAAAATTCCGGTTTTTCTAGACCAAAATCCGTTAAATCCGGGAGTTCGCCTATTTCTATTTTGGGCAAGGGCGGTAATTGTTTAGGGGTGGAAAATGTCGGGTTGACGCTGCCTTTTTTTTCTACTTCTTTACGAAATTGGGTAAATACTTCGGGAATTTCGCTAATGGAAAAGGGGAGGTTATTTGGATGATACAGAGTATGTCCCCAAAAGCCGGTGAGGGAAATTTCTAATGGTTTTAAGGCTTTTTTTAAGGCGGTTTCTACGGCAATTTCTTCTGAGGTGACTTCTTGATAGTAATAGATGTCAGTGATGTTAAATTGTTGGGCTAATTGGGGTAGGATTTCTTCCGGTTTTCCAGTGCGAATAATTAGGTTAGAAGCGATCGCTTTTAAAGAGTTTCTTAAATCTGCTACACTTTCTAACAAAAATTGGCCGCGAAATGCCCCGGTTTTGGGAAAACCATAAGGGGTTTTCCCAAAGTGTCGGGGGTCAAAACAATAAACGGGAATAATTTGCGAGGCGGGGTTTTTTTGACGGGTTGCCCGATAGAGGGGTTCATGGTCGTGAATGCGTAAATCGTTTCTATACCAAATCAGAATATTTTGAGTCATGGATTTTTTACCACAAAGGCACAAAGAGCACAAAGATAGTTTATATTAATTTATATCATACAGTAAATAGTAGGGTGGGCAAAATTTTGCCCACCCTACAACAATCAACAATCACCAATCAACAATCAACGAATATAGTGGTTATTGTCCGAATGAAGTACAGAAGTTTTCTGGATTCCCGCGAACGCGGGAATGACAAATTTTTTTGTACTTCATAATTCTGACAATTGCTATATTAAATCACCGGATGAATTTGTAAGGGCAAATCTGCCGATATCATTGCTTCTCCTGGGAGACGGTGAATCCGAAAACCGAGTTTTTTGCAGATATGTTGCATGATGAAATTATCGCTGAGAATTTCTGCCCGAATCACTGAATGTTTTTCGGCGTGACCAATGTCAATCATTAGACTTAGTAGTTTGGTGCCTAATCCTTTGCCTTGGAAGCGATCGCTCACTAGCATAGCAAATTCAGAGTCCTCGGTGCCGGTAATTTTGGTTAAGCGACTCATGGCAATAATCTGGGTATTGCCGGTTTCGAGATTTTGATATTCTACAACTAAAGACATTTCGCGATCGTAGTCAATAAAGCACATCCGAGACAGCCGTTCGTGGACGAGTAGGCGACTCTTTTTCATTATTTGGGCATAGCGCAAATAGAGACTATGTTCGGAAAGTTGATCGTGAAATTCCCGGACTAAGGGTTCATCTTCCGGCAGAATAGGGCGGATTTTCACTGGGGTATTGTCACGCAATTTCCACTCAGTGATATATTGATTAGGGTACGGACGAATTGCCAAATCTGGTAACTGGTCTTCGGTGACTTCTAAGTCATGTAAAATAATCCGCGCATCCAGGGCAATAAATCCATCGTGGGAAACTAACAGGGGATTAATATCCGTTTCTTTAATCCAAGGTTGTTCCACCAACAAGTAAGAAAAGCGGACTAATATTTGCTCCAGAATTTCTAAGTTAATCGGCTGACGAC